>JBIJDP010000369.1:0-3771 GCA_044344065.1 Opitutaceae bacterium | reverse complement strand
GCGGGCTTCATAACTCAACCGGATTCGTGCGCCGTTCTTCCGCGGCGTTGACGACGACCTGTGTGCCGCCATGCTCCGGGGCCACACCGAAGCAGGTCCACCCCTGGCCCGACGCTTCACCACACCCACCCCAAAAGGAGAACTCCTATGACCGCGCTCTGGTTGCCGATCCTGTTGTCCGCCGTGTTTGTCTTCGTGCTGAGTGGCATCCTCCACATGGCTCTGCCCTGGCATAAGAATGATTTCAAGAAGCTGCCCGATGAGGAAGGCGTCCGCGCCGCGCTGAAGCCCTTTCCCGTACCGCCCGGCGATTACATGGTGCCGATGTGTCAGGACGGAAATTACAACTCGCCGGAGTACAAAAAGAAGCTCGAGGAGGGGCCGGTGCAGGTCATCACGGTCCTGCCGAACGAGTGCATGTCAATGGGCCCGACCTTCGTGCAGTGGTTCGTCTTCCTGCTCGTGATCAGCTTCTTCACGGCCTACGTGACGCTTCATGCCGTGCCGGCCGGCGCCCATTACCTGGCGGTATTCCGCATGGCCGGAGCGGTGGCGTTCCTCGCCTACGCCGGTGCCCAGTGGCCGCAGTCAATCTGGATGCGGAAGAGCTGGCTGGTCACGGTGAAGACCACGATCGACGGCCTGGCCTACGGCCTCGTCACCGCCGGCACCTTCGCCTGGCTCTGGCCGCGGTAGGCTATCCGCATAATCCCGGGCGCGGCTGGAGTTTGGCTCACCGGGCCTGGGAATCGAAGGTGTCAAGGAAGGCGTTGACGGCCGCGGCGGCCCGGCGGCCGGTTTCCTCCGGGGTCAGCTTGCCCAGGACCATGCGGTCCACCTCGGGCTGCACGACCTGCTGCATGATCTCAATGTAGTTCGGGTGGCGCGGGATGGGCAGGGAATACTCGAGTTGCCGGTAGACTGCGGCCAGGTTGTGCGGCCGGTCCGTGCGTGCGGGATCGTGCATCTGGGCCTCCGCGACCGAACGTCGCACGGACACGCCGCCCCGGGCCACAATGGCGGCAATGATGGCGGGCCGGGTGAGGAACTTCATCAGCTCCCAGGTGGCCTCGCGGTGCCGTGTGGTTTTGCTCAGGGCGTAGCCGGCAATCGCCACTTCGCCTCCACTGCGCCCCGCCGGTCCGGAAGGCAGCATCTGCACATCCCAGTCCAGCCCGGGCACCGCATTGTAATTGAGCCAGAAATTGAGGTGCCCGCCGATGTTCATCGCCACGCGCTCGTTGACGAAACTGTTGAGCGGCTCGAATCCGGCGGGTGCGCTGATGCGATGCTTGGTGGATTTCTCGAGGTAGAAGCGCAGGCCGGTGATCGCTGCCGGGGAATCCAGCGCGCAGCGCCGGCCATCGGGCGTGAAAACCGTGCCGCCCGCCTGCCGCACATAGATTAGCCATTCGCCCCACCAGCCTTCCATCCGTGAGCAACCCCAGACCCCGGGCTGGTCGCCAATGGCCGGCCGCGTCAGTCTCTGACCCGCGCGCACGATGTCATCCCAGGTCCAGTCCGCGGTCGGGGTCTCCACTCCCGCCTCCCGGAACAGGCGGCGGTTGAAATAGCACAGCGAGATATTCATGTACTCGGGCAGCACAAAGTAGTGTCCCTCGTGCTGCATCGCGGCCCGGATTTCGGGGAAATAATCGTCCAGCCCGATCTCGGCGGCATCGCGTTCGACCAGAGGCGTGAGGTCGGCCATGAAGGGCCGCAGGTAGCTCAGCCATACGTCGCCCGAGTAGAACATGTCCGGAGTCTGCCCCGCGGCGGTGAGCGTCTTGAACTTCATGTGATACTCGCTCATCGGCACCCAGATGAAGCGCACCGTGGTGTCCGGGTGCAGCCGCTCGAATTCCGCGACCTGCTGCTCGTACAGATCGCGCAGCGGTGAGATGAAGATCATCCATGTGATCACCTTCCGCCCGTCGTGCGTGTCCGATTCGCGGGTGTGGCCGGCCCACCAGAATCCGGTCGCGACCAGCGCCAGGGTGGTCAGGCGGAACAGGATTGCGCGGATCACGGGGATCATCGGGCGCCAGCGTGGATTGCCGGCACCCCTTATTTTGTACCGCGCGCACCACCGTCGCAATCCCGCATGCTGGTCATATCTTGCGCAGCCCCGGAGCGACCTTTCAGCTTAACTTTCACTGACGAATCTCATTAACCTGACCGCAAGCAACGACTGCGTCAGAGGACAGGCCCCGCGCCGTCGATTGCCTCCAACGCACTACCGTTCCGCCAGCACCCGGGTCGATGAGCACGCATAACGTTGTTTTCAACATACAGCGGTTCTCCCTGCATGATGGTCCGGGAATTCGCACGACGGTATTCCTCAAGGGCTGCACCATGCAGTGCTTCTGGTGCCACAACCCCGAGGGCCAGCATCCCGCGCCGGAACTTCGCTACTACGCCGATCGCTGCATTGCCTGTGGCAACTGCGTTTCCGCCTGTCCCCATCACGCGCACGAACTCAACGACGGCATCCACACATTCATCCGGGAGCGGTGCGAGCTCAGCGGCCGGTGTGTCGCCACCTGCTCCCCGCGCGCCCTTGAACTCGAAGGCCGCCGCATGACGGTGGAGGAGGTCATGGCTGAAATCCTGGCCGACAAGCTCTTCTATGAGCTTTCCGGCGGCGGCGTGACGCTCTCTGGTGGCGAACCGGCCTTGAGCCGGGATTTTGCCCGGGACATCCTGCGGCAGTGCAAGGAACACGGTCTGCACACGGCCGTGGAAACCTGCGGGGAGGCGCCTTGGGACGCACTGGAGGAGCTGCTGCCGTTCACCGATCTGGTGATGATGGATCTCAAGCTCGTCGATGAGGCGAAACACCGGGCGGCGACGCGGCAGTCAAACGGACGCATCCTCGAAAACGCCCGGCGTCTCGCCGCCTCAAGCACGCCCGTCATCTTCCGGACTCCCATCGTGCCCTCGGTGAATGATTCGGTGGAGGACATCAGCGCCATCGCGAACTTTGTCCGCGAGTTGAAGGAACAGCGAAGCCGGAATGGCGGGGCGAACGGGGCGACGGCCGCGGTCACGTACGAGATCATGCCCTTTCACCGGCTGGCCGCCGGCAAGTACGCCAGCCTTGGGCGGGAATACCCGGCCGCGGCCATTGATCCGCCCGCAAGGTCCAAAATGGCCGAACTGGCCGAGGCGGCGCGGCGGCAGGGCATCGCGACGCTGGATCATGGCAATGCGATGCGACTTTAACCTGGGAAACACCATGAACCACCCGACGGTAGCGCCCCTGACCTATCAAGACCGCATCGACCGGCTGCGCGCCACCAAGATGCGGCACACGCAGGAAAAATGGAGGGAGCTGGGATCCTCCGACATGGACGATCTGCCCGTTTTGCTGCCACCGGTTGAATCCAGGAAAATGACCCGCGTGGTGAGCGGGTCGGGCGTGTTGATCCTCGATGCGCTGTTCAAGGATTTCGTCGCGAAGAGCAACCACCCCAGCGGCGGCATTTTCGGCGCCCGGGCCTGCGGGGAGAATTTCCGGATGCTGATTGATCTGCATCCGCCGTATGTGGATCCGGTGAGCTCGCTGGCGGGCGCCTACATGGCTCACTTCACGGCGTACCGACAACCCGCCTGGAATCCGGATTACGACTACGCCCAGCTGCGCGGGAACCAGCAGAAGTACAAACTGCACCACGGGATCGGGGCCGTGCAGCATTTCTGCCAGGATGAGGCGATCGGCCTGACGCAAGGCTGGGGTGGCATCCTCGGGAGGATACGGCATTTCCGCAC
>JBIJDP010000368.1:0-3783 GCA_044344065.1 Opitutaceae bacterium | reverse complement strand
CCCATCCAGGCCCATGTCTGGGACGTCACCTGGGCGGTGCCGGATCCGCGCGGCGTGCACAACACGATTTTCTCCGCGCATCCGCTCTCCTCGGCGCAGGTCATGCAGACCTATTTCACCGAGCTGCCCGACGCGATGATTGACGGCCTGTCCAGCCAGGGAAAGCCGTCCTATGACGTGCCCGACAAGATTCTCGGCTGCTCGCCCTATGAAAAGGTGTTCCAGGACCTCGACACCGTCATCGCCCTCTATGCCATCCCGGAGGGCGTGCGCTTCCCGCACATCAACGGCTTCTTCTCGCGCGACCTCGTCAACGTCACCGAGGACAAATCCGGCTGGATCTTCGCGCAGGGTGGCAACACCTACCTCGCCTACCGGCCGCTCGCCGGCTACGAGTGGCAGCACCTGCTGGGCTACCGCCAGTTGCCCTCGCAGGGCGGTGGGTACCGTTGGGAACGCGTCGACCACGGCGACAAGGGTGACAAGCTGCTCCACAGCCCGCACCGCCACAACGGCACGATCGTGCAGGCCGCGAGCGCAAGTGAGTTTGCGAGCTTCGACGCCTTCCGGGCGGCCATCAATGCCCTGCCGCTCACCTTCTCCCTCGAACCCGTGCCGTCGGTCATGATGCAGACCCTGCGCGGCAAGCGGGTCGTATTCACCTACGGCCAGGCTCCGGTCGTCGACGGCCAGCCCGTTGATTACGCACAGTGGAAGCTGTTCGAAGGCCCGCATCTCAACGCCGAGAAGGGTTCAGGCATCCTCACCATCACCCACGGCCCGTTCACGCGGATACTCGATTTCAACACCCTCACCATCACCGACTCGGTAACCCAATAGGGCAGGTCTCCGACCTGCCCCCCTAACGCCACCTTTTGCCCATCATGCCCGCCAAATCCCTCCTCCTCGCCCTCCTCCTCGCCGGCACGGCCCAGGCTGCCGCCCCGGCCTACGACTTCTTCATCTGCGCCAACATTAACCGCAACTACGTCATCGGTTCGAAGATCACGACGCTCAACGGCGTCTACCAGCGCACCGACGCCGGCGCGTGGCGGCATATCGGTTACAACGACACCGGCATCACGGCCGTCGCCTTCGACCCGCGTGATCGCAACGTGTCCTACACCACCGCCATGAACGGTCTCTGGCGCACCCTCGACGGCGGCCAGCACTGGCGCATGTGCAACAGTTGGGACATGACCGAGGGCCGCGACGTGGCCGTTGATCCCAATGCCCCCGACCACGTCTATGTCGCCCTCACCGATGGCGTGGCCGTCTCGACCGACCGCGGCCAGACGCTCGTCCGCCGGGAAAACGGCCTGCCCGCCCGCGGCAAATACACCCAGGCCATCAAAGTGGACCGCACCCATGCCGGCCGCGTGCTCGCCGTCTGCGAAATCGGCATCTATCTCACCGAGGACGGCGCACAGAACTGGCGCCAGGTCCTCCCGACCAAGGAAACCGTCAACGACGTGCAGCAGTCGCCACACGACCCCAGGCTCTGGCTCGCAATCACGCAGAGCGCCGGCGCCTGGATCTCTCGCGACGGCGGCGTGACTTGGGCCAACCTTCCCGGCGTCCCCGCCGACCGTGCGCTCTACAACGTGACCTTCGATGTCACCAACCCGCAGCGCTTCGCCATCGGCAGTTGGGCGAAGGGTGTGCTCACCTCCGAGGACGGCGGCAAAACGTGGACCGAACGCAACCCCGGCCTGCCCGAGGGGCACTGCGTCTGGCGCGTCGGGGTGGATCCCGCCGGCCGGCTCTACGCCAGCGTCGTGAAGGAAACCCTCTATGTCTCCGAAGATTTCGGCCGCACCTGGGAAAAGGACGCGCTCGAGGGCTCGCTGGTGAACAGCTTCCTCATCCTCCCCCGGGCCGCGAAGTAACCCCTGCCTACCCTACCTGTCATGAATCGCTTCATCCTTTCCTTTCTCGCCTTCGCCACCGCGACCCTCCTCACGGCCCAGCCCTCCTTCGAGGGTCCGCCGCCGCCGACCGCCCCCGTGCAGGACGCCGGTCAGCGTCACTCGGAATACCTCAAACGCGTCGACGAAGTCCTCGACTGGCGCGCGAGTCGCATCGATCTCAAGGACCCGGCCAAGTCCCTCGACATGGCCGCCATCGCCGTCCTGCTCACGCGCGGCGAGCACTACGACGTGTGCAGCCAGCGGGTGATCGAAATGATGAAGGACCCCGGCACCGGTCCCTTCTGGATGTTCCCGGCGGTCTGTGTCGCCTACACCGGCCGCGATAAGCTCACCCCCGAAGCCCAAAAGGCCATCCGCGAGGCCTGGCGCACCACCCGCCAGCTGCGCGGCGATACGGAAAACCACTGGTTGATGTACTACGCCTCCCTGTACCTCATGGCGGAACTCTATCCCAACGAGCCCGCCGACACCTGGTACTCCGGCAAATCCTCCGCGGAGAACCTCGCCGAATCCCGCGAATATCTGGTGCATTGGATGGATGAGCTGACCACCTCGGTCGGCCAGGGTGAGTACAACCCCAGCCATTACATCGGCGAGTACGCCATTCCGATGCTGTTCATGGCCACCTGGGCCAAGGACCCGGAAATGAAAATCCGCGGCCGCATGATGCTCGACTGGCTCTTTGCCGAATTGGCAGCCAACACCCTCAACGGCGTGCTCCGCGGTCCCAACTCCCGCACCGACGAGGGTTCGGTCATCGAACGCTGGAACGCCCTCTCTTCCTACTTCAGCTGGCTCCTGTTCGGCAACACCCCGCCGACCGGCGGCTACGGCGGCTGGGGCGTCTACTTCGCGCCAGTGGCGAAAAATTACACGGTGCCCGAGGTCATCTACCGCATCGCCACCGACCGTAGCGGCGACTACGTGCAGCGCGACCGTGCCCGCACCCGCCGCTACTGGCGCTACAGCGACGTGCTCTCGCCCCCGGTCTACAAGATCAACTACCTGCGCCGCGACTACGCCGTCGGCTCCATCCAGGGCATCGTCAACGACGCCATCCAGGGCCACGCCTGGGACGTGACCTGGGCCGAGCCCGATCCGCGCGGCAAGCACAACACGATGTTCTCGCTGCACCCGCATTCCTCGATGCGCGCGATGCAGTCGCAGTTCGCCACCTTCCCCGAGGCCATGATCACGGCCGTCACCTTCGAGGGCAAACCGTCCTACGACTCGCCCGACAAGGTCGTCGGGGCCTCGTCCTACGAGAAGATCTGCCAGGTTCTCGACACGGTCATCGCCCTCTACGACATCGCGCCCGGCACGCGCTTCGAGCACATCAACGGCTTCTTCTCGAAGGACCTCGTCAACGTCACCGAGGACCCGTCCGGCTGGATCTTTGCGCAGGGCGGCCGCACCTACCTCGCCTACCGTCCGCTCGCCCCGTACCATTGGATCCCCTATCTCCACTACAACGGCGGCTGGGCCAAGGAAAAGCTTCCCCTCGGCGGCCGGCTCCTCGTCAGTCCGCACCTGAAGAACGGCACCATTGTCCAGGCCGCGAGCGTGGACGAGTTCGCCGACTTCGCCGCGTTCCAGGCCGCGATCAAGGCGCTCCCGCTCAAGTACAGCCTCGAGCCCATGCCCTCCGTCACAATGAAGACCCTGCGCGGCAAGCAGGTGACCTTCACCTACGGCCAGGCCCCGGTCATCGACGGCACCCCGTTGGATTACTCGAAGTGGAAACTATTCGAGGGCCCCTATCTCAACGCCGAGGTCGGCGGCCGCAAAATGACCATCACCCACGGCCGCCTGCAGCGCATCCTCGATTTCAACACCCTCACGATCACCGACC
>JBIJDP010000367.1:0-3798 GCA_044344065.1 Opitutaceae bacterium | reverse complement strand
TTGTCCGGCGAGGAAATGGCCTCGTTTGTCCGGCACGAATTCGACGAGGAAACTTTGCCCGACGTCGTGGCGGGGCACATCGCCGACGGCAAGGTGGTCGGCTGGTTCCAGGGCCGCATGGAGTTCGGCCCCCGCGCGCTGGGCGCCCGGAGCATTCTGGGCGACGCGCGTTCACCCGCCATGCAGGAGACGATGAACCTGAAGATCAAGTTCCGGGAAAGCTTCCGTCCCTTTGCGCCGAGCGTGCTGCGAGAACGGGTCGGGGAGTGGTTCCAATTGGCGACGGACAGCCCCTACATGCTGCTAGTGGCCCCGGTCCACCCACGGCGATGCCGGGAGCTTTCCCCGGCGGAACAGGCGCGGACCGGCATGGAAAAGCTCCTGACTCCGCGCTCCGAGATCCCGGCCGTCACCCACGTGGACAACTCGGCGCGGGTGCAGACGGTGGCCGCCGAGACCAACCCGCTGTATCACCACCTGCTCCGGGCCTTCGAGGCGCGCACGGGCTGTCCCGTGATCATCAACACCAGTTTCAACGTGCGCGGCGAACCCATCGTCTGCACGCCAGCAGACGCGTTGCGGTGCTTCCTGCGAACCAATATGGACGTGCTTGCCGTCGGCCCGTTCGTCCTGGAGAAAACGCGGCAACTGCCGCTCGACCAGGACGCCGCGTGGCTCCGGGAATTCGAGCTCGACTGACCATGATCCGTGCTGGAATACGTGACCTAAACGCCTGCCAAAGGGCTCCGCTCGCCGCAGGAACGCAAGAGGAATGTCCCCTGACCAAGGCCCGATCGTGAGCGACCAATCAATCTCCCCACTGGCGGCATCCAGGTTGGAGTCACTGCGCGGTTTAGCGGCGATGCAGGTCGCCATGTTCCACTGCCTGCTGGTGGTGAAATCTTGCCCCATCGGGCAAAGCCTTGTGGCGCCTGCGATTACCGTGTTTAACGGACAGGCAGCGGTAACATTGTTCTTTGTGCTTAGTGGCTTCGTCCTGGGACTCAGCCTGCGGCGCAGCACGAATTCGCCCGGCCACATATACGGGACGTTCGCACTGCGTCGACTCGGCCGAATTTATCCTGCCTTCCTGGCAGTCACGTTCCTCACCTGCGTTTGCTTGGGCATTTTTAACGGGATGCGCCAGCCGACGGCCAGCACATGGGTGAACGACTATTTTCCAGAGACTATCACTTCGCGGTCGCTATTGCGGAACCTGCTGCTGATCGATCACACCATCAACAAGGTAACTTGGACCCTGCGGATGGAAATGTTCTGCTCCATGCTGCTGCCGCTGCTTTACTTGATGGGGCGGTTGTCACGCTCGCTCCCGTTGATGATGTGCCTGGGCAGCGTGGCCTTAGCGTTCTCCTCGCCCAATATCGTCAGCGTTGTGGTGATTCCGGCTTTCCTGATCGGCTACGTCCTGCCGTCCACACAATACCTCTGGCCCAAGCTTCATCGGCCACATTGGACTGGATTAGCGCTGGCAGCAGCGTTGTTGGCGTTCCTTTTGCCGCGGTCCCACAGCAGCTATCTCCCTCTCGTGACGCTGCTGGAAACCTCGGGGGCAGTCATACTCATCGGCATGATTGCGCACGGAGCCCACCCACGGGTATTCGTTGTGCTGGACCGCCGGTTCGCAAAGTTGGCGGGCCGGGTGTCGTTCAGCTATTACCTAATCCACCCGGTTTGCCTCATCGCGGTCTGCCAAGTGTGCTTGGATTGGTTGCTGGCCACCGAGTGGCATCCGGTCGTAATCGCCGCCATCCTCTGGGCAGCCTCCTCCGCGATCTCGTTTCCATTGGCGTGGCTGTCCTACGAATGGATCGAAATGCCCGCGATCGGGGTTTCGAAGCGGCTATGGCCGCAGAACCCTGGAAAATTAATATGTTCCCACTTGGGCACAACTGGTCGCGAACATGCCTCCAACAAGACTGATGCTCCCTAAGCCATGCTCCGCGCCGAACTGCAGAACCTCGACCAATCGCCCCCCGCGCTGCGCAAATTCGGCCAACTCGTAGGCATCGTCCTGCTCGTCGTAGCCCTACCCGGCCTACTGCGCAGTCGCGCCTGGTGGCCGTGGGTAGCGACGCCCGGGTTGCTGCTGTTGGGGTTGGGCAGCGCGGCTCCTCGAACATTGCGATGGATCCATCTTGGCTGGATGGCATTGGCGCTCGTCCTGGGCACCGTGATGGGCGCGGTAATGCTTACGCTCGTCTTCGTCCTCGCGGTCACACCCATCGGGTGGCTGACGCGCTTTCGGGGGAAAGATTTCCTGCGCCAGAAAACAACTGCTCCCGAAGTTAGCTTCTGGATCCCCCGCGACCGTGACTCGCGGGCATCCCGGACGGACTACGAGCGGCAGTTTTGACATGGTCCACCGGTTGTCCAAGCTACGTCCATGAACAAGCTCCGCATTCTCCGTGAATTCTGGGAGTTCCTGAAGGTCCGGAAGAGATGGTGGCTGCTACCGATTGCCGTCATTCTGGCCGCGCTAGGAATTCTCCTGGCGACTTCGGCCAACTCCCCGTTGGCCCCATTCATCTACAGCCTGTTCTGACCTGTGCTGTTCACACGGCCATCCGTGGGCGCACGCGGGGCGGTTCCACGCAGACGGGCGGCTCCGCCGGTTGAACTTCGGCCGCAAGCTGAGCCCGTTGGGCAGCACTGATGCGGAGGCTAAAGTTGTGGTCGCAAAGGAGGAGCATGCCGGCCTCAAGCCCGAACGTGCGCATCGCGAATTCCGAATCGCCGTGCAGGAAGACAAACGAAAACACCTGGCCAATCCACAACGACGAGAGCACGCAGCCAAGGCGGGAAAACCGATCTCCCGCCCCGTATCGCCGGATGTGGCGGAGATTGCGGATGGCCAGCCAAGTGCCGGCACCCAGAAAACTGAACATCGCCACTGTCCCTGGGATGCCAGTGTTGACTAGCAGGCCAACCGTGCCGTTGTAGAATATCCCAACCTCTACGAGCAACTGAGTCATGTCCGTCTGCTCACCCATCAGGACCTGCGGTTTGCCGAAGCCGCGCCCGAGCCAGCGGTAATCCTTAGACGCCTCCAGTCCGGCCTTGCGAACGGCCCTACGGCCTTCAAGCGTGGCTTGTCCGTCGTCAGACGCCTGCCGGTCCACCTGCAACCCCGGGACCACGGAAAGTGAGCGCTGCACCGAGAGGGGCATCTCCCGGATGTTCGTGGCGACGACCAGGTAAATAAGGCCCGCAATGACCACGATGACCGCGAGCCGGACGACACTGAAGAAGCGCTGGGCCCAGGCGGAAATCACGATCACGAATGACAGAAAGAGAATCAGGTTGCGATGGCCGCCCAAAAGGCCGAGGCCGATGATTGGGATGGTGGCAAGCCACATCGATAAGGCGTTCCGGTTCAGGTAATCTTCGAACCTTCGCCACGTCAGCAGCAGGCAATAAAACGAAAGCGACAGGAAGAAAAAGGACTGGAAGCGGCGGATGCCGAACTGCATCGCCTGCATCTCGAAGTTGACGCCGTCGTTGGGCAGTTCGAGGATATACAGGAGAGGTTCCAATATCTTTCCACCGTAAGCAAAGACCAAGTCTGCCGGCAGAAAGGTTACCGAGAGCAGGCACTGGATGACATACAGTCTCACCATGCGTTCCTCACTCATCGGCCGCAGGACGAACAGCAACGGAAAGATCGCGCAAAGTAGCTGCTGGAAATAGATTCGGCCGCCCATCTGGCTGCCGCCAAACACCCGGACGCCAACGCCCCGAAAATACATCAGGACCACCAGCACCAGGCAGTAGCCGATG
>JBIJDP010000366.1:0-3804 GCA_044344065.1 Opitutaceae bacterium | reverse complement strand
GGCGCCAGCGGCAAACCTGTCTCGGCTTCGATCGCAAGGAGGCGGTTGTATTTCGCCAGGCGCTCGGACTGCGTGATCGAGCCCACCTTGATGAAATCCGCGCCCCACCCCACGGCGAGGTCGGCCAGCCAGTCGTCCTCGGTCTCGCCGCTGCGGGCGCTTACCACGACCTTCCAGCCGGCTTCGCGGGCCAGAGCGGCGGCCTGCGCGGCGCCGGTCAGCGTGCCGACCTGGTTGACCTTGAGCAACAACGCATCGGCCGCACCCGCGGCAATGGCCCGCCGGATGCGCTCGGGCTGCGTGCACAGGAAATCGTCGCCCAATGTGAGACTGTGCCCGACGAGCCGCGTCCGCAGCGCCGGCCAGTTGGCCCAATCTTCCTCGGCCAGGCCGTCCTCCACGCTCACCAACGGGTAACGCCGCACCCAATCCGCGATCCGGTCGATCATCCCCGCGGAAGACAGGGGCGATCCGCCCAGATGATAACGGCCGTCCCGATAAAAATGCGACGACGCCACGTCCACCGCCAGCGCCATGCCGGCGCCCACCTTGTAACCGGCCATTGCAATCGCCTCCACGGCATCGGCTAGCATCGTCTCGGCGTTCGGAAAATCCGGGGCCAGCCCGCCCTCGTCGGCGCGCAGGAGGCGCTGGCCGTATTTTTTCAGGATCAGATCGGCGGCGCATTGATAAACCGCGACCACGGCCGCCAGGCCCTCGTCGGTGTTTTGCACCGCCACGGGCGCGAGCAGCACATCCTGCAACGCCGCCTGCCCGCCGGCGTGCTTGCCACCGCTGAAAAGGTTTACCGTGAGCCGGGGCAGCGTGCGGAGCGGGAGTCCGGCGAGATCGGCGAAATGGCGGTAAAGCGGCACCCCGCGTTGCGCCGCCCCGGCGCGGGCAAAGGCGAGCGAGGCCGCGAGGACGGCGTTGGCCCCGAGTCGGCCGAGGTTCGGCGTGCCATCAAGTTGCTGCAGCGCGCCATCAAATTCGGCCTGCGTGGCAAAGGTCCGGCCGCGCACGCCGTCCTGCAGCACCGTGTTCACATTGGCCACCGCGCGCCGGCAGCCCAGGCCCCGGTAGCGGGTCGGAATGCCGTCGCGCAACTCGCAGGCCTCCGCCCGGCCCGTGGAGGCGCCGGATGGCACGGAGGCTGCGCCCGTCGCACCGGCAGCGAGCCGGCACTCGGCCCAGACGGTCGGACGACCGCGGCTGTCGAGAATTTCGCGGGCGTGGAGGCGGTCGATGACGAAGGTATTCATGCGGGGGCGCGGGTCATGGTTTCGATCAGGGTCTCCACGGCAAGCGGAGGCGAAGGCAATTGCGCGAGCACGGCGGCCCGCTGCGCGGCCCTTTCGGCCGGAGACAGGTATTCGAGCGGTGAACGGCCCTCGACCCGCGCGAGCAGACATCCGAGGGCGTGACGCACGGCGCGCGGGGCCAGACCGGAAAAAAGTCCTCGGGTTTCCGCGCCATACGCTGACCAGAATTCGTTCGCCGCCTGTCCGAAAGCCGTGCGATGCGCCGGCAGATGCCGAGCCTTGGCGAGCAGGTGCGTGAGGGCAAAGCCCAGGTCGAAGCCGGGATCACCCCAATGCACGACCTCATGGTCGAGCAGCACGAGGCGGCCGTCGCTCACCAGAATGTTCTTCGGTGAAAAATCCCCGTGCACCAGCGTCTCGCGATGCGCCAGCGTGTCGGCGATGAGCCGTTGGTAGAAATCCGCCGCCGCCGGAACATTCGCCGCCGCCGTGCGGTAATAGGCTTCCAGGCGCAATTGCTCGAAAAATGTGAGGTCGGCGAACTCCGCCCGCAGTTCCCCGGCCTGCTCCGCCGATCGCCGGTGGATGGTGCCCAGCAACCGGCCGAATTGCCGGGCATGGTCCGACTCCGGCCCGCGTTCCAGCAGACTCGTCTTCCAATTCCGGTGCGGCACCGGCACCGCGGTCATCGCCAGCACATGGGCCGTGAAGTCCTCGAACACGAAATCCACGGTCGCCCCGGCCGGGGCCAGCCGCGCGAGCCAGCGCAGTCCGGCGGCCTCGCGGTGGATGCGGACCGGGTCGCTGAACCAGTCGGCGCGCACGCGCAGCCGTTCCAGCGCCTGCTTCAGGACCCAGGCCCGGTCATCGGAGAGTTGCACGAGCACCGTGCGGCACGACACCCCGCCCGCGAGCACCCGGCTCGTGACCTCGGTGCCGGGAGCAATGCGTCCGGTACGGCGCAGATAATCGCGGAGCGCGGCGGCATCCTCAATGTCGAGATCAGTGTCAGGATTCATACGCCGGGAGCCAAGTAGCGCAGGTCTCCGACCTGCGGCCGTGTGGATTCATTGCGGACGCAACATTCACGGGGCAGGTTGGAGACCTGCCCTACTGGTAAGGCTACCTCGCTTCCGCTTCTCATGCGGCGATGTACGGAATGGTCAGCGGTCCCCAGGGCAGCGCGGCGATGCGGACCCCGGGTCCGATGCGCGCGGCCTCCGCCCGCACGGTCGCGGCGATATCCGCACAGGGCTCGAGGAGCGCGGCGCGCACCAGGTCGTCGGACATGGCGCTGTGCAATAATACACGGGCCCGCGACTGGATCAGCGCCTGGATGTGGGCCTGCCATTGCTCGGGCCACTCGAAACCGGGCGAGGAGATGCGCGCGAGCAATTCCGCCGGCGACGTGGCGCTGCGCAGCAGCTTGTCGCAGGGACTGCCCAGCGGCATCCCTTCGCGGCACTCGGCCGCGAGGATGATCATGCCGCCCGGCTTGATGATGACCGCGGCGGCGCTCATGCCCTTGACGCCCTGATAGAGGTTCATGTCCAGCGGATAACCGCTGTTGGTCGTCACCACGATGTCGTACACCGCATCCACCCGCGACATCGCTGAGTGGCGCACGAACTCGCGGCCCTGCCGGTGGGCAGACGGCAGATCACCCGCGAACCAGCCGGTGATGCGCTTCTCCTCGTTGAGGCTGACGTTCAACAGGAAACTCGGCCCCACCCGCAGGGCGATCTCGAGCATCTCGTCCCAGATCGGATTGCCCTCGTTGATGCCAAAGGTGGCCCGCGGGCTGCCGATGTTGGCGGCGCCGTGGTTGCTGATGATGGTTTTCAACCCGGCGACGCCCGGCATCAGCGCCTTCGGTCCGCCGCTGAAGCCGGCAAAGAAATGCGGCTCGATGAAACCCGTGAGGATGCGCACGTCCGCCTCGGCGGCATGACGGTTGATCAGGGCCGGCGCGCCGGTGCGCGTGGTGCCGAACCGGACCATGTCGTCGTCGTGCTCGCAGTAGTGGTTCAACACCCGGTAACGCGCGGTGATCGCCTTGCCCAGCATGACGTCGAGTTCCGCCGGCGTGTTCGGCCGGTGCGTGCCGGTGGAATTCAGCAGCACGATCTGTTCATCGCGCACCCCGTGGGCCTGCAGGTAGTCGAGCAGCCATGGCAGGATGCGCGCGTTGGGCATCGCGCGGGTGATGTCCGGGAAGATGATGCAGACCTTCGCGCCGGGCTTCAGCGACTGCTGCAACGGGGCGCAGCCAATCGGGGCCTCCAGCGCGGCCAGGAGCGCAGCGCGCTCGTCGGGCAGGCCCGGTTGCGGACGCGGACGCAGCACGGTGGTGTGATCGGGCAATTCGACCTCAAGGTGACCCTGACCGTAGGCGAGCGGTACTTTCATCGCGGAAGAATCAACGGCGGGCATCGAAGGAGTTCAAGCACCGCAATGGTGGCAAACAGGACATCCGTGCAAGCGGTCTTGAGAAGATCATGCCTACCTCAATGTCATTCTGAGGTGGCTGCTGGTTGTAGGG
>JBIJDP010000365.1:0-3805 GCA_044344065.1 Opitutaceae bacterium | reverse complement strand
GCTCAATTGTTCCGGACGAAGGCCGCTGGATGCACCTGAGCGTTGAAAGTTGAGCGTTAAACGTTGTGCATTTTTCCCGGGAGATTCCGCTCAATGCGCCCAATCATTCGCCGTATCGCGGATAAGCTGCTGGAGCATCGGGAAGCGCACCTCCCCGTAGTTCAGCGCGTAACACAGCCTGCCCTCGCGGAAGATCCACGTGCTCGGCACCCACGACAGCGGAATGTCCATGAAACCCTGGATGCTGCCCTCGCCCTTGCGGACATAGTTCGGGTGATGGAGCAGCTTGAGATTGTCCTGCCCGCCGACGCCCTGCCCGGCCAGATAGTCGAAGCCGTTGGCGGAACTGCGGATGGTCACAAAGATGAATTTTACGTCGGGATTGGACCCGATGAACGTGCTCCAGCCCCGATCCTTGTGCTCGGCGGTGCTGTTCGGGCACCACGGCGCCCAGAAATGCACCACGGTGATCTGCGGCTTCGCGGTTTCCGCCGCCACCTCCTCCTCGACCAGCAGCCAGCCCGCCGGCGTGTCGGCCCGGGCCGCCAGACTTAACAATACGAAAAGCGCAAAAATGCGTTTCATGCCGGCAGCCTAGGCGGCCGCCGTTGTCTGACGATGCCGAAACGTTGCCCATCGTACGTAGCGCGGTGCTTCAGCCCGCGCTGGCACGCCACTCCGACAGTGCAGCTCTCCCGCACCAGTGCCGTCTGAAGACAGGCACTACGAAATTCCAAGCAGGGCAGGTCTGTGACCTGCCAGGTGTGCGCTTGGCGGCAAAGCGGGGTCCAAAGGCGGGTCAGAGACCCGCCCTACTTTCCATCCAGCGCCGCGAGTTTCTGCCGCACCATGTACCGCCGTTGGTCGCGGGGGAATCCATCGAGCAGCTTTTGGTAAAATTCCCGCGCCTGCTTCAGGTTGCCCGCGATCACGGAGACCTCGGCGATCTGGATCGTCACATCCGCCTGCGTCACGGCATCGAGCCGACCCAGCTTTTCCGCCGCCAGCAGATGCGGCAGCGCCTGCACGGCCGGCAATTGGTGGAAAAACACCGCTTCGGCCAGCAGCCAGTGCAGTTCGCTCTGCGCCGCCGGTCCGCGGGCGAGTTCCAGCAGTTTTTCGGTCCGGCTGATCCGTTCCGCCGGCGACTGGACGGCGTCGAGCGGGTAGATCTGCAGAATGGCCAGCCGGCTCAGGGCGGACTGCGCCCAAATGGACTTCGGCTGCATTTCGATGATCCGCCGGTAATGCTTCACCGCCGCCGCCTCGTCGGGCTGGGCCGCGTGGTGTTGCGCGATGCGGGCGAGGTAGAATCGCGCTGCCAGGGCGATATCGCTTTTCTCCTCGTCGGCCAGTGCCGCGAAAATCACCCGGGCCGTCTCGATCTGCGCCGGCTCAATCGGCTGCCGCGCCAGCAGCGCCACCGCCCGGCCGAAGCGCGCCTCGCGGGCGGCCGCCGGATCATCCGCCAACGCCACCCGCTCAAAGATCCGCACGGCCTCGGCGGCGCGATAGTCGGCCAGGGCCTGCCAGCCGGCGGTGAGATCGCCCGCGGCGCGCATCGGACAAATCGCCAGCAGCGAGAACACGAGCCAGCCGGCCACTCCAGCCAGGTAGCTACGAGCTTGAGCGAGTGGAAGCTTGCGCCGATCTCCGAACTCCCATCTGCAATCTGCCCAAACCGCCACTCGCTCACGCTCGTAGCCACATGCAGACCTCGGCGTCACACTTGGAAAGATGCTTTTCATGGCACGACGGCGTGCGTGTGCACGTCCCGCATCTGGTAGGGTTTCAGTTCGTTCGCCACCGTGACCAGCCGGAGCAGCTCCGGGGCCTGCGCCGGGTCCGTCAACCGGAGCGCGGCCGCCGCCAGGGCGTCCTCGCGCCGGATATTCTCGCGGGCCGCGGGGGCCGCCCCCCGCCCGGGGGGGCGCCCGCGGGCGGGCCGGCCCCGCGTCCCCCCCCCGCAGGTCGTCGCGCAGGCGGCCGGGCAGACCCTGCTGCACGACCGCCCGGTAGGCCTCGACACTGCCGCCGCTGCCCCAGAGCGAACTCAGCTCGGCGCGCAAAAACATCCCGGCATCGATGCCCGACAGCGTCATGAAGCTCACGCCCCAGGCGTTGCCCTCGGTCTCCTGCGTGAACTGGGCGGCGAAGTGCGACGGCTTCACCCCCACCGTGGCCGGTTGCCAGTGGCTGATGTCGGTGAACATCTGGCTGCCTTCCTGGCTCGTGAGGAACCGGAGAAAATCAATCGCCTGCTCGCGGTGCTTGGTGTGCCGGTTCACGAAAAAACCCATGCCGGTCATCACCTGGCCCTCGCTGAACGGCCCCTGCGTAAAGCGGCCGTAGACCGGATCATCCTCGCGCGGATGCGGAAAGCGGAAGGCGCCGATCTCAAACGGGCAGATCAGGAGCAGGCTGCTTGCATCCCAGCTGGGCATCACCGCCATGAGGGCGCGGCCGTTGACGAAATCGGTGAGCGCCGAGTCGCGCGTGCGCTGTAAAAACCCCGGCGTGCTGACCTCCCCGAACTCGCGCAGGAGCTGCAAACTGGCGACGACATCGGGGGTGTCGTAACTCCACTCGCCGCGCAAATAGTGAAAAGCCGCCTCGGGATCGGTCAGCTGCAACCGGTGCCGGTGGTCGAGCCGCGCGGCCAGGCGGGTCAGGGCGTTTCCCACGATGGGATACATGATGAAGGGGTAGCTGTCCTTCGAGGTGGCGAGCGGCGCGATCACGAGGCCCCTGGCCCTGGCATATGCGTCGACCTCCTGGCAGAGCTGCAGGAACTCGCGGTAGGTCCGCGGCGGTTCGCTCCGGCCGGTGCTGGTGTGCAGGAGCTTCCGGTTGAAGACGATCCGCGGAATGTGCGAGGTGAGCGTGATGCCGTAGTAGCGGTTGAGCGACTTCACGAAGCTGTCGTCGTTCGTCATGCCGTCCACATTGGTCTCGCGCCACGGCATGCCCTCAAGCGGAGTCCCGCGGTTGTAGGGATTGGGCTGGAGCACCTCGGCGTCGATCGGCTGGAAATAGCGCGCAACGTTGGGCCAGACCCACACGTACTCCACGATGTCGGGTCCCGTGCCGCCGACCATCTGGGTCTGCACCCACTGCAGGTAGACGCTGTCGGGCACGGCGATGTGTTCCACCTTCACGTGCGGATTGAGCTGCTCGTAGCGCGCGATGATGGCATCGATCGCCTGGCGCACCGTGCCCTCAAGCTGCCATTGCGAGAGCCGGATCGTGATCCGGTCGCTCACCACCTCCTCCGTGGTCCGCCGCAGCACCATGAACATGGCCGCAAGGTAGGCGACCGCCAGGAGCAGGATGCCGGCATGCTTGGGTTTCATCGGGGAGGGGAAGGTACTGTGCAGCGCCCCGGCCGCATTTGGCAACCACCCGGTGTCGTCGGGCCGGCCCGGCCGTGATAAATTGTTCGCCACTGCGGCCCCCGGATCAAATCTGGTCAGCCTGTTTTTCCGCCCATCACCATGAGATCCCTCTCCGCCCTCCTTGTCCTGCTATTGACCGTCCTTGGCACCGGCTGCGCCAGTTCCGACCTCCGCCAGGCCGCCCGCCTCGCCAACGAGGAGGCCGCCGCCAGCGGCTCGCCCTTCCGCTGGGAACCCCGGGAGGTGCGGGGCGACACCGTGCTGCGCCGCATCATGCTCGATCTGCCCGCGGCCGGCACGAGTGCCGATGCCCAGCTCCAGCAGGACATCCTCGCCCTGATCACCAAGGCGGAGCGAACCCAGGGCCGCCCGGCCCCGGCGGTGACGGAGATCCGGAACCTGCCCAAAGG
>JBIJDP010000363.1:0-3818 GCA_044344065.1 Opitutaceae bacterium | reverse complement strand
CCCGGCCGCGGTAGGGCAGGCTGGCCTGATTGGTGACGAGGGCGCCGATCTCGGCGCCGACCTTGACCTTGGCCTGTTCTTCCCAGGCGTTCACCTTGACCTCGGCCTGGTCAAAGGCATCGACCGAACGGGTCAGATAGTGGCTGCGAATCTCCTTCGGGGAGGGCTCGGGCAGCGGCTCGGGGGCGGGTTCGCCCTTCTTCGGCGCGGGCTGCGGCGGGCGGATGTCGGGGAGCGCGGCGAGATCGGACAGCGCCGCGGTGCGCAGCGTGGTGCCCTGCTCCAGCCGGAAGATGATCTCATCCTTGGAGCCGGTGGCGGACTTGGCCTGCTGGTCGGCCTGGGCGATGGCGGAGCCGAGACTGCCGGCCTTGGTGGCCTGGACCCGGCCCTGGGTTTGCGATTCGTAGGTCGCACAGCCGTTGAGGAGGAGGAGGAGAACGCTGGCGCCTGCGATCAGGCGGAAGCGGCGGGTTGGGTGGGTGTGGTGTTGCATGCTGGAGTTGGAGTGGAAAAACAAAAAACGGCCCCGTCATCTCGGCGGTGCCGGAAATGGGCGCCATCAATCCCGGGCATTGTCATCCTGAGGCGAAGCCGAAGGATCCAGTGCGTCGCTCGCGGGGTTTTGGGCGGACGAAAGTCTCACTGGATTCTTCGCTGCGCTCAGAATGACAAACCGGGGCAAACCGCTTATTCGGTCTCATCCTCGACATCCTCGGCGAGGCGGACGATCGCCCCGCGCTCGATGCCGGTGTCCTCGAGGGCCTCGCCTTGCGAGTTCTGCGGCGTGACGCGGGTGATCTTCACCTTCCCGACGAGGACTTCCTCGCGGGTCTTCTCGCCGGTGTCGGGGTCCACGAGGTCGTCACCCAGGGCGAAGACTTCCCAGAACTGGCCGACCTTGATGCCGGACTGGTCGTTGCGGTTGATCGTGACGACCTTGTCGCGCTTGCCGATGACGCGGGCCGGCGAAATGGTGTCGGCCGCGCGGGCCGCAATCTTGCCGGCCATCTCTCCGACAGCCTGGATCATGAGGTCGTCCGAACCCTCGCCGACGCGCGCGGTGGTGTTTTCAGACCGGTTCTCGGAATCACGCTTGGACACCTTGAAGTTGGTGCTGGCGACGGCGCGCTGCGTGGCAACCTCGGTGATCTTGGCCACCGCGGACAGCTCGATGGTGCGGGCACGGATGGTTTTGCCGAGCGAGGCCAGCTTGCGCTCCTCCATGCGGTCGTTGAAGGAGTCGACGCGGATGGTGAGGACGTAGTCGGCCTTGTTGAAGGCGAACGCCTCGCCGGCGGCGGCGCTCTCCTTGGCGAGGGCGTCGGCGTCGGACCGCTCGAGGATCTCGAAGCGGCGGGTGTTGAGCACGCGGTCATAGACCTGTGAGTCGAGCGCCTGCAGGACGGAGTCGAGCGAGAGCTCGACGCCCTGCTTGGCCATGCGCTTGGTGAGCGCCTCGGTGGCGGCGATCTTGGTGATCGCGAGCTTCTTCTTGCCGGGGCCTTCCTGGGCTTGGATGGCGGGGGCGCAGAACAGGGCGGCGGCGGTGAAGAAGAGGAAAATACGTCCGAATTTCATGATGGGAATGGGTTGCGGGTTGGACGGGTGCGGCGGGTTCAGAAGAGAGACTTGTTGGTGATCTGGATGCCTTCCTTCGTGTCCACCTTGAAGCCGCTTTGCTCAAACATCTTGGCCTGGCCTTCGAGTACCTTGACCTCGGCATCGGTCAGCTTGGCGCCGTTCTTCAGGTCATTGATGAACTTGGTGGCATCCTGCCAGCGGGCATAACCGGCGTCGGTCATCTCCAGCGCGACGTTCAGCTTCTGGCCGTTGCTGAGATTGACGGTGCGTTCCCAGGGTTTGAAGCCTTCGCGGACGACGCGGAGCTTGTGCAGGCCGGCCTTCGCCTGGATCTGGCCGGGGGCCGTGCCGACGGCGACGCCGTCGATCTCAACGGTGGCGGCCAGGGCTGAGACCTTGTACTTGCTGTCCGAGATGCTGATCGTGTTTTCCGCGCCGATGCGCACGTCGGGGATGTAGACGTCGGCGAGTTCGGTCGTGAGGGTGAAGGTCACCGTGCCTTGGGCAGCGGAGGTCGAGGCCAGCCGGCCGCGGTCGATCTGGCGCTTGAGGCTGACGGCGACCTTCTGGGCGGCTTCCTCCAGGAGTCCGTTGAGGACGCTGGAAAGGTCTTCCGAGGAAGAGTCCGACTGCTGGACCATCTTGGAGACGCGCACGGTGTCGGACGCGAGGCTGGCACCGGTGACGCCATCGAGGATCTTGTAGGTCACGCGCGCGGTGCGTTCCTCGTTGGTCGCCTTGACGCCATAGGCGTCGACGTTGCGCTTGTTGGATTCAAAGCCCGTGAGTGTGACCTGCAGGAGATGCGTCGCGCCGAGGGTCTGGGCGAGGCGGACCGCGGAGGTGCTTTGGGCCAGCTGGGCGTCAAGTTCATTGGCCTTGGCGCCGGGTTCCATGCCGGCCACGGCGTTGAGGGCGGTCTCGCCGCTGATGACCTGCACGTTGAGATCGGTGACGCGGCCGGTGATATAGTCTTCCAAGGCGCCCAGTTCGTTGTCGCCCACGGTCCCGGTCCGGTTGGCCACAAAGATTGCGACCGTGGTCGCCTCGGGCTTGGGTGCGGTCTCCTTGACGACCGTGGTCAGCGTTCGTTCGGTCACCTTCCGGCCATCCTGGTCGTAGGTCTTGGTCTGGACCGTGGTCTGGGGAGTTTCCGCAGGCTGGGCCAGCAGGCTGCCCGCCCCGAGGGCGAGCGCGCAGAGGGAGTGCTTGAATTGTGCAAACGTCATGGAGGAGTCGGGTTGAAGGTTCGTCCGGCGTATTCAATAACCGGCCGGGAGTCTGTCCATGCCGGATTAAGGGTGCGCCGAATGGTCAGATAGTGACGGATTGAAGGCGAACAAGTTCCACGGGAAGTGGTTGTTGCCCGCTGATTGCACGCGAGCAAGACATTTGCGACTGGCAATTGTCCGGGCCGTTTTCGGGTCGGTTACCTGGTCCCCATGGTCTGCTGGGCGCGCTGGTAGGCGCCGCGGATGGCGTTGTCGTAGCCGCTCTCAAGCGCCGGATAAATGGCCATGGCGGCCGCGAGCGCCTGGGCGTAATCGCCGCTGCTGCCGTGTTTCACGTGCATATAAACGGCCAGGTCGTCGAGATTGTTGAAGGAGAGAGCCGAGGTTTTCTTGATGTACTCCGTCCCGCCAATGGCCGCGACCGCGCCCATTTCCTTGCCCTTTTTCTTCATCAACCCGGAGGCCAGCCCGCCAAACGGCACCCGGGCGGCCACTTGCTTCCCCGCTTCCTCGCCCGCCTTGGCGCCGATGGCCGCGCCCAATTGGGTGTTGAGCGTCTTCGTCGCCCATTCCGTGATCTGCCCCTCGGCATTGTAGGGGACGAAATATTTGCCCTTGTTGTTGGTCAGCGGCTGGGGCGCCTCGATGCTGCCGGTTTGGACCTGGTATTTCGAAGCGTACTCGAGGACCTTGCTCAAAATCACCTGGGCCTTGACCACATCGGACATGTCGGTGGCGAAGGCGGGCGGCACAAGGGCAAGGAGGACGGCGGAAAACAAGGGGATGCGAAGGAATGATTTCATAGGTGGAGATAGGGTACTTCCCCGATGCCGAAGTGCCGGAACCGCATCAAGGCTGATGCCGTTTCAACCCCTACGCATACTTGCGTAGGGAAAATCTTCAGCCGTAGGCCAGCGCGCTTGCGCGCGCCCATCCCGCGCCCGCAAGTGGGCTGACCTACGGCTGCACCCAAGCGCAATTCCCCTGATTGCGGATTTAGAA
>JBIJDP010000361.1:0-3839 GCA_044344065.1 Opitutaceae bacterium | reverse complement strand
TCCGTGACCTTCGCCTCCAGGGTGCGGTTGGTCTCGGCCAGCATGGCGTTGGTGATCGCGAGATTTTCACGGGCATGCTCCGCCTTCTGGTAGGCGACATTCAGCTCGGCGTCCCGCTCCTGAATGGTCTCGACCATGGAATTGAACGCATGGATCAGGATGGCGGACTCACCGCTGCTCTCGAGATTCACGCGCACCGAGAAATCACGGTCGGCGGCGATGTGCC
Source organism: Opitutaceae bacterium (assembly GCA_044344065.1). Lineage (GTDB taxonomy): Bacteria > Verrucomicrobiota > Verrucomicrobiia > Opitutales > Opitutaceae > UBA2377. Next base: position 3,613 of record JBIJDP010000361.1, on the reverse strand, counting down.
GCGCGGCCTCGGCCAGCTTGATGATCGGCTCGGAGATGCTGCGCTGGAGCACGCGCGAGACGAAGAACGCGATCAGGATGGAACCGAGGAAGAGCGCCGCCATGCCGCGCAGGGGTACCAGCAGCCGTTCCCGCGCTTCCTCGGGGGAGGAAGCCTTGAGATAAAGCGTGCCGAGCAACTCGCCGTTCACGATCAACGGCTGGAAGGAGACCAGCTCATCGTTGACCAGGTCCCAGAGCCGCGTGCTGCGGGGCAGCGGGATGTATTCGTCCGCCCCGGCCCGCAGATATTTGGCCAGAAGCTTGTTGTTGGGTGAATAAAGAGCCGCCGCCGCGATCATGCTTTCGGCCTCGAGCGCCTTGAGCGAGAAGCCGGGCGCCGAGGGATTCGCCAGCAGGGCGGTGGTGGCGCTCGCGGTGTAAAATCGCTCGGTGGCCTGGGTCCTGATCGTGAGCTCCTGGCGGAAGCGAAGGTACTCCAGGGTGATGTAACCGGCGAGGGACAAGCCCAGGGTGACGGCACTGACTCCAGTGATTAGCAGCGTGAGTCTCCAGCGCAGTGGGAGGCGATTCAGCATGGGGCCGGTAGGTGGTTTCCGTGACGGTGGTGGGAAGGGGCGGGGAAGGCGATGCTTACTAAATCAGAACGGCGCAAAGATTTGTGGAGACAGGGATATGCAATCCCTCCCGGGATCGTCAAAAGATAAAGCATCGGGCCGGCATGGGCCGATCCAGCCGCGGCGCGGGCGTCATTGCACAGCGAGGAGCAGGCCGGAACCACGGGGCAGGGCGATCGAACTCCCCGGCGTCGCGCCCATGAGACGGCGGCCGAGTGGAGACTGCGGGGTGATGACCATGACCGGCTGGCCATCGAGCTCAACGCTGGTGCCGCCGCGATATGGACCCATGAAGTACCACGTCCGGACGCCGGCCTGCTCGAGTTGGATCAGGGCCCCCAGGGCCACCGGGTCGCGCGGGCCAAGGGCGGGCAGGGGCAGGGATTGGAAGGCAGCCCGGGCCTCGGCGATGCCGGCGGCGAGCTTCGCCTGTCCTTCCGCCAGATAGGCCGCCTCCTGACTGTGGGTGTCGTATTTGCTTTCCGGCCGGCTTTCGTCGTGGGTGGCCTCATCGCGGGCCAGATCCGCCGCCGCACTCTGCGTCCGCCATTCCTGTCCCAGTTGGTCGAGTATCAGCTGGCGCAGTTTTTCCTTGTTCATGAGTCTGTAATAATTGACGAAGGTATGGCTTTACGCGGGCAGCGCGCGGCAGGGTGCGGGACAATAATGTGAAAAATGAGGAAAACCGTCAGGGACGCATTATTGACTCGCGACCAAAGGATAAGCCATCATCTTCAAACCAACTAATAAGCGTCCCCGGATCCGGTGAATTAAATGGCACGTAAAATCAGCTTTATCAATTACAAGGGCGGTGTTGGCAAAACCTCCCTCATCGTCAATACGGCGGCTGCTCTCGCCAAGCAGGGCCATCGCGTGCTTCTGTTCGATTTCGATACGCAATCGAACGCCAGCATCTGGCTGCTCAAGCTTGATCGCTGGAACAAGATCAACTCGAGCGGCGTGGGTGCGATCTACTCCATTTTCGATCCCGGCAAGGCCCAGTTGAAGGATATCATCGTCAAGGACGTGGTCGAGGGCAAGGAAGGCGAGAAGCTCCTGCCCGGGCTGGACCTCGTGCCCACGGCCTTCAACCTGGTGGATCTGGAAGGCGAATATACCGGCGATCCGAAGCGACCCGCCTATCTGCAGTTTTACGAGCAACTCGCCGAGATCGAAGGCAATTACGACTACATCCTGTTCGACTGCCCGCCCAATATCCTGCGCGCCTCGCAGTGCGGTGTTTTCAGCTCGAATGAGATCTACGTCCCCTCGAATCCCGATGCGCTGAGCCTCATCGGATTCACGCTCCTCGTGGAGAAACTCGGCAAATTCCACCAGCTTTCCGCCAGTTTCCGCAAATCGGCCATGGGCGTGCCGGCCCAGGTGCAGGGCATCATCTTCAACTCGATCAAGACCGGCGTCGACATCGAGGTGCCGAAGATGCGCATGCAGCTTCGGCTGAACCAATTCAGGGCGGCCAAGCGGGTGGGGCCGAACTCCAAGATCTTCGAGACCCAGATCCGTGATGCCATGATCGTCCGCCGGGCCGTGACCCTTGGTCTGCCGGTGGTGCTCGTCATGCAGGAAGGGGCGGATACCGCCCAGGACAGTGTCATCAACGACTACCGCCGTCTGGCCTCGGAGATTGTCCGCCAGGGCGCCCAACTCTGATAAGTTTTTTTTCCAATGTCTGACAACGCCTCCAAATACACTGCGAAGAACTGGGATGAAATCCGCTCGGCTTTTTCCGCCTCGCTGATGGTCGACACCTCGCTCGACAGCCTGGCGCAGAATCTCGACGGCCCGGAATGGCCCATCAAGGGCAAGGATGAGACCCCCGCCAAGTACATCGATCTCGCCTACTCGGAGATGACGGAGTTGCTGGCGCTCAAGGGTTATCCCAATCACGCCGATCGCCTGATCTCCATTCTCAAGGAGACGATGGCGTTTGACGCCCCGTTTGGCGACATGGTGGAGCAGACCCAGGCATCCGCGCAGAAGGACAACCAGATGCTGAAGAATATGGCGAAGCTCGGCATTCCCGAGAGCTTCCCGATCGAGTTCACCGCGCTGGACGGCGGCACCATCGATTTTTGCGCCATGGAAAAGCTGACCACGCTGGGCGAGTTCGCCGTGTTCGCCCAGGGCATGTCGCAGAACGTCATTGTGGGTGGCGATTTCAAGAAACTGCTGAACGCCCTTTCCCACATCGATGAAAAGGCCCTGGCCGAGCTGCTGCCCTTCCGTCCGGGTGCCACCGGCATGCACCTGATCGAAAGCCTGGCGCAGATCGCCCGCGTGCAGGACCCCGCCGTGAAGTCGGCCAAGGCCGCGAAGGCCTTTGTCATGTTCAAGGATGAGCATGCCGCGATCCAAAGGGATCTGGCCTCGGGTCTGCCGCTGACCCGCATCCTGATGGTGCTGGGCAATCCCGCCGCCGAGGCCGCCGCCGCCGAGATGCTTGAACCGGAGGCCAAGGCCAAGACCGGCCTTTTCGGCTCGCTCTCCCGCTGGTTCAAGAAGAAGTAATCGGCAATGGCTGTACCGCCCAACACCCCGATCAAATTTCCCGTCAGGACAATGCCGGCACCCTCGTTGGTGCTGCGCCGGCGGATTGCCACCAACCGTTCGCCGTTGGAAGTGACGGAGGCCTCGGCCGCCGCCCGGGAATCAATCAAGAACTTCGTCAGCTCGACGCGCACGCCCTGGGGCGAGACCAAGAGCATCAACTCCGACCGCGTCAAGGAGCTGGAGCAGTCGCTGAAGAAGCTCGAGAACCTCCTGGCCGATCGCGAAAGGATGATCCTCGATGCCGAGACCCGCCTGGCCGACAAGGAGCGCGAACTCGCCGAGATGGAGGCCCTGCTCCAAGCCCGCGAGAAACTGGTGGAGGCGGCCCGCAAGCAGGCCCCCGCCCAGGCTGTCATCAGCAAGGAGGAGCAGGCCGCGCTCGAGCAATTGAAGGCCGAATTGGAGCGTCAGGAGGAGGCCCTGAAA
>JBIJDP010000360.1:0-3851 GCA_044344065.1 Opitutaceae bacterium | reverse complement strand
GCAACCGAAGCATATCTGGTATTATACCAAAAGCCTCTAGCTTATAGACTTTACTGGACCGAAGAACCGGGGCAAGGTGGTGGCATGGCACGAAAACTACCGGAGTTGGGTCCAGCGCTGGTGGCGGAGATTGAAGCGGCGTGGGCGCAGCCGCAGGAGGACTGGGCGCGGCGCCGCTTGCTGGTGGTGCGTCTGATCGCGCAGCACGAGCTGACGGTGGCCGAGATCATGCGGATCGCGGATGTGTCGCGGCAGACCGTGTTCACGTATCGGGACAAGGTGGTGGCCGGCGGGGTGGCCGGACTGCTGAAGCGCGATTGGAAGGGAGCGCGGGTGCCCACGGTGCGCGGGGCGGTGGCGGCGGATTTTATCCAGCGATTGGAGGCCGGCCAGTTCCGGCAAGCGCGGGACGCGCAGGTCTGGATCAAGAAGCGCACGCACCGCACGCTGAGCGAAAGTGGCGTGCGCAAGGTTTTGCGCCGGCTGGGCGGGAAGCTGAAGGTGCCCCGCAAGTCCCATGCGAAGAAGGACCCGAAAAAGGCCGAGGCGTTCAAGCTGGAGCTGCCCGCCCGGCTCACCGCGGTCGTGGGCGTGGCCCCGACGCAGCCGGTGCGCCTCTGGGTGCTCGATGAACATCGCTACGGACTGTTGCCGGTCCTGCGCCGGGTCTGGGGCCGGCGCGGGGTGCGGGTGCATGCGCCTTATGCCACGCGGTATCAGTGGGGCTACCTGCACGAGGCGCTGGAAGTGGACGGCGCGAACCGGGCGGAACTGCTCTTCACCCCCGCCATCGACCGGGAGATCCACGCGCTTTTCCTGCACCAGATCGCGGCGAGCGAGCCGGCGGCCCTGCATGTCGTGATCGCCGACCAGGCCGGCTTCCACCTGCCCGCGGCCGATGTCCGCCTCCCGGCCAATGTGCGCCTGCTGCCCCTGCCGCCCTACAGTCCTGAACTCAACCCGGTGGAGCGCTTCGGCGGTCTGCTCAAGGCCCGCGTCGCCAACCGGCTTTATCCCAGCCTGCGCAAGCTCGAGGACCATCTCGCCGCCGCCGCACACGAATGGACGCAACCGGCCAAGGTCGCCGGTCTCATCCACGGCTGGCTGCGCGATCAGGCCAACGCTGGCGCTCCAGCCTAAAGTCTACTTGCTAGCGAACGTTGGTATTAGGAGCAGCTTTACACCGCGATCAGGCACGTAACCTCGCGGCGTAAAGCCGCTCCTACAGCCAGCCCGGTAATGCCGCATTCGCGAGCGAGCGCCGGACCGGGCGCAGTCAAGCTGCGCCCCTTGTTGCTACAAATGGAATTGCCTGCCAGCAGGCTCCTACCCAAAGCGCGAGTGGGAGCGCGACCGCCCTCGGTCGCAATTTACCCGTAGCGGGGATCAATCCATCGAGGTGGAAAGGCACGACGCGGCACGTTTGGGATTCGGGAGAACTTATCGCTTGCGACAAATTGCGACCGAGGGCGGTCGCGCTCCCAATAACTTAAGCGTTAAAAGTTAAACGTTAAGCGTTGAGCGTTTTCTCGCCTCCTCCACTCGCGCACGCTCGTAGCCACCGGCCTATCCGTCCTTCAGCGTTGGAAGTTGAATGTTGAACGTTCTGGCGCGGCCCCGACGCGCCAGTTTGCCCTTGCCGCCCCGCCCCCAAAAGCGGGACTATGAACCGGCCGGCGTTATTCACCGGCCCGCCAGTTCAATCCCCCAATCCTATGCCGAGACCTGTCACCCTGTTCACCGGCCAATGGGCCGATCTGCCCTTGGAGCAACTCGCTCCCCTCGTTAAAAAAATGGGCTACGACGGCGTCGAGCTCGCCTGCTGGGGCGACCACTTCGACGTCGATGCCGCCGCCAATTCCAAGAAATACGTCCACGACAAGTGGGCGCTGCTGAAGGCCCACGGTCTCACCTGCTACGCCGTCTCGAGCCATCTCGTCGGCCAGGCCATCTGTGACAACATTGACGAGCGCCATCAGGCGATCCTCCCGCCCGACGTCTGGGGCGACGGTGATCCCGAAGGCGTCCGCAAGCGCGCCGCCCGGAAGATGATCACCGCGGCCCGCGGTGCCCGCGCCTTCTTCGACGCGAAGCCCGGCCGCCGCAGCGCCGATGATTTTCCCGCCGTGGTCAACGGCTTCACGGGCTCCTCCATCTGGCATTCGATCTACGCCTTCCCGCCGACCTCGCAGGCGTATTGGGACAAAGGCTACGCCGACTTCGGTCGGCGCTTCGGCCCGATTCTCGAGGCCTTCGACAAGGTCAACGTCAACTTCGGCCTCGAGGTGCACCCCACCGAGATCGCGTTCGACATCGCCTCTTCGCAGCGCGCCATCGACGCCGTGAAGGGCCACAAGCGCTTCGGCTTCAACTACGACCCCTCCCACCTCGGCTACCAGGGCGTGGACTACGTGAAGTTCATCCGCGCCTTCGGCAATCGCATCTACCACGCCCACATGAAGGACGTCTGGTGGGGCCACGGCGACGGCAGCGTCGGCGTCTTCGGCGGCCACGTGAACTTCGGCGACGCCCGCCGCTTCTGGGATTTCCGCTCCCTCAGCCACGGCGACATCAGGTTCGAGGACATCATCGTCGCCCTCAACGATGTCGGCTACCGCGGCCCCCTCTCCGTCGAGTGGGAGGACATCCGCATGGACCGCGTCCACGGCGCCACCGAGGCCGCCGCCTTCGTCCGCAAGGTCGACTTCCCCTCCAGCGCCGTCGCCTTTGATGCCGCCTTCGACAAGAAAAACCAGTAAACAGAATTAAGCGCAAAGACGCGAAGGCGCTAAGTTCCAATCCTAAGGTTGGATCTTTGCCTCCGACCTTAGCGACTTTGCGCCTTCGCGCTTAACCCTCTTTTCCCTATGAATCGCAAACTTCGCTACGGCATGATCGGCGGCGGACGCGGGGCCTTCATTGGCGCCGTGCACCGCATCGCCGCGAATATGGACGGCAAGGCCCGCCTCGTCGCCGGTGCCTTCTCCTCCGACCCCGAGCGCTCCAAGGCCTCCGCCGCGGACCTCTTCGTCAAACCCGACCGCGCCTACGGCTCCTACCAGGAAATGGCGTCGGCCGAGGCGAAGCTGCCGGCCGATCAACGGCTGGACTTTGTCGTCATTGTCACCCCCAACCACCAGCACTTCCCGCCCGCCAAGCTCTTCCTTGAGGCCGGCTTCAACGTCGTCCTCGACAAGCCCGCCACCTTCAACCTCGCCGAGGCGAAGCAACTGCGCGCCATCGTGAAGAAGTCGAAGAAGGTCTTCGTCCTCACGCACAACTACACCGGCAACGTGATGGTCAAGCAGGCCCGCGAACTCGTTAAAAACGGTTCCGTCGGCGATGTCCGCAAGATCGTCGTCGAGTACCCGCAGGGCTGGCTCACTACTTTCCTCGAAGGCACGAACCAGAAGCAGGCCGCTTGGCGCACCGACCCCAAGCGCAGCGGCGCCGCCGGCTGCATCGGCGACATCGGCACCCACGCCGAGAACCTCGCCCGCTACATCACCGGCCTCGAGATTGATTCCCTCTGCGCCGACCTCACCACTTTCGTCAAGGGCCGCAAGCTCGACGACGACGGCAACATCCTCGTCCGCTACAAGGGCGGCGCCAAGGGCGTCCTCCACTCCTCGCAGATCTGCATCGGCGACGAGAACATGCTCAACATCCGCGTCTACGGCACCAAGGCCGGACTCGAATGGCGCCAGGAGTTTCCCAACGAGCTTGTCGTCAAATACGGCGACAAACCCCGCGAGATCTGGCGTCGCGGCAATGGCTACATCTGCGACCAGGGCAAGAAGTTCACCCGCATTCCCGCCGGTCATCCTGAGGGATACCTTGAAGCCTTCGCC
>JBIJDP010000004.1:0-13283 GCA_044344065.1 Opitutaceae bacterium | reverse complement strand
CCCCAAGGCGCCCAAGAAGGCACCGGCGAAGAAAGCTGCGCCAAAGAAGACCCCGGCGAAGGCCGCGGGGAAGAAGGCGAAGCGAAAGAATTAAAACGAATAGCCCAGCGAACTTGTCACGCGCCGGTCGGTGCGTCCGTTCTTGTCGAGGATGGCGTTGTCGTACTCGTACTCGTAGCGCAGGTTGAGTGATATGCGTTCGCTCAGCTTGCCCTGGAGGGAGCTGTTGAACCTGACTTTGTAGTTCTCGGCCTGGTCCACGAAGAAGGTGCTGGATGAACCTGAGGTCAGCGCCCGGGACCGGCCGTCCGGAGAGTAAAGGACATTGAGGTTCTGCAGGAAGGTGAGGCGGCCGTTAAGCTTGTAGATATAGTCCTGAAAGGCCTCGCCGAGATAAGCGGTGCCTTTTTCCACCCCCTCGGCATCGCGGTATTGGACGGTCAAGCCGGCGCCGACCGAGCCGGTATGGCGTTCCCCCGTGAGCACCTTGTAGCCGAAGCCGGCATTTTGCTCGGCGTTCAACCGGATGTTGGAGATGACATCGCTGGAGTAGCTGGTGAGGGTCTGACCGAACACGCGCTCTGAAATCTCATGACGCCAACGGAAGCTCGCATCGCGACGGTCGCTGCTGACCACCTGGGCGCTTTCACCGTAGAGGTAACGGGCATTAAGCCGGTATTGGTTGCGCTGCGAACTGCGTTCGAGCTCGGTGCGGGCGGAGTAATTCAGGGTGCTCTGCCGACCGGCCTGATTGAGGAACCCGAATTCCAACTTGCCTTTCCACGGACGGGTGGCGGCTTTCTTTGACGGTGGGCGCAGGGATTCGGCCTCGCGCAATTGCACCTGTTCGATCTCGGGCGGGAGACCGGCGAGGCTTTCCACGGGGGTCTCGGGGGTGTCCATCACGACCGCATCGGTTTCAGCAATGATCAGTTCGCCGAGAATGGCGGAACGAAAGTGGATTTTCCCATCCTCCCGGCGGATTAACTCACCGGTGATGCGATCACCATTCGACAATTGCAGTTCTGCGGCTGGGAGGAGAGCGGACAGGCAAAGCGTGCAAATAATGTATAAGTATCTATATGACAATTTCTTGAATTATAAATAAAAATGGAATGATCCGGTAAAACACCCTCTGTCCTGTCGGCTTTGCCTTGCGCCAATGTGGTGGTAAATCGCCACGACCGCGAGCGGAAAGGACGTGAATTTTGGTCCCGTACTAGAGGAAATTGTTTCGTCCGGACCTGAAATACCCCCGGGATTTGATAATATTTTGACCTTGTCCATTTCGAACTAATGAGGCTTATTTGCACCACTGCTCGCTTTTGAGCCTTCGTTAATAATAAAAAGATACATCCATGAAACAGAATAGCTCTAAGGGTTTTACCCTCGTTGAAATCATGATCGTGGTCGTCATCATCGGTCTCTTGGCCGCCATGGCGATTCCCGCGTTCCAGAAGGTCCGTCAGTCCTCCCAGGACAAGGCCGTCCTCAACAATGCCCGTCAGCTCTCCGCTGGTGCTGACCAGTATTTCCTTGAGAACGGTGTTTCTTCCGTCGCCTCGGCCGACCTCATCGGTGCCGATCGTTACGTGAAGGCCGTCAACACGGTGGCTGGCGAAACCTATCCCACGGGCTTCACCCAGGGTCAGGCCATCACGATCGACAGCGTCGCTGGTGCGCGCACGATCACCTACGCTCCCTAACCGGACCTAGTTTGAACTTCGAGCCGCCCGTGCATTGCATGGGCGGCTTTTTTTGCGCTGTATTTCCGGCGGCGCCAAAGTCATCTCTGACGCAGCCCCTTCTCCCATGCATTTCCTTGGTGAATTATTGAATGACCGGAAGCTGCCCGCGGTCATTCTGGCCGGTTTGCTGGCCGTGCTGCTGGGTTTCGTGGTCATATCGGACGAGACCGGACTCAGGCTGGTCATTTACGGCGGTTACTGGGTGATGCTCGTGACGACGGCGCTCTTCGTCTGGGCGCTCTGGCGGAGCCTGCAGCCGCTGCGAGCCAAGCTGCCTGCCACCACAGGGGAGCGCTGGATCTGGCTTGGGGTGGCTTTCGCGGTTTGCCTGCTGCTCGTGCACGAGCGCTACGGGTTCAAGGTGCTCATGGACGAGGCGATGCTGCTCGGCACCTCGATGACCATGCACCTGGAGAAAAAGGCCCTCGTGCCGATGCGCGCCCACGATATCATCGGGCATTTCCAGCTGCTGGACGGCCAGCTCGACAAGCGGCCGCTCTTCTTTCCCTTCCTGGTCTCGCTGCTGCACGACACGACGGGCTACCGGCCGGAGAATCCCTGGGTGCTGAACACGCTGCTCAGCTTTGTCTTCATGGGGCTCGTGTGCCTGATCGGACGCCGGCTGTCGGGGCGCGATGCCGGCGGGCTGGCGGCGGTGCTGCTGCTGGCCGGCCTGCCCCTGCTCGCGCAGAACGCGACCGGCGCCGGATTTGAGCTGCTCAACCTGACCATGCTGGCCGCGAGCCTCTGGCTGGGCATGCGCTGGCTGGAGCATCGTGATGCGGATCGCCTGACGGCCTTCTGTTTCTCCGGGGTGATGCTCGCGCAGGTGCGGTACGAATCGGTGGTCTTCCTGCTACCGGTGGGGTTGCTGGTCCTTTGGGGGTGGTGGCGGGAGCGGCGGGTGGTGCTGAGTTGGCCGGTGGTGGCAGTTCCCCTGTTGCTCATCCTCTATCCCCTGCAGCATCGCGTCTTCACGGTGCGCGATTCGTCCTGGGAGCTGGCGAGCCAGCCGGGGTACACCAAGGTTTTTTCCCCGGATTATATCGGAGCTAACATCGGGCACGCCCTGAATTTCCTCTTCGACACCTCCGGCGATGTGTCGAATTCACTGGTGCTGTCGGTGGCGGGCCTGCTGGCCCTGCCTTTCCTCGCCCTGTGGGTGGTGAAGGTCCTGCGGCGGCCGGCTGAAGCATCGTCCACGTCGGCGGCGATGGCCGGTTTCACCGTGGGCTTTGCGGTCTGGCTGGCCATCATGCTGTGCTATTTCTGGGGTCGTTTTGACGATCCCGTCATCCGCCGCCTCAGTCTGCCGCTGCACTTGCTGATGGCGCTGGCGGCCGTCCTGGTGATCGGGCAGTTCGACCGGGCGGGCCGGTCCTGGCGCTGGGTACTCGGCTTGCTGGTGCTGGCGCTGGCGGCCCGTTCCATTCCGGTGATGGCCCGGCACGCCTACACCATGGCCTACACCCCGGGCCTCGAGGTGGACTGGCGGCGGGAGTTCATCGCGGGCCACCCGGAGCGGGACTTTCTCGTGATCGATCAGGACACGGTGATCTGGATCACCCACGGCGTCTCGGCCACCTCGGTGGTGCAGGCCCGGAACCGCAGCGAGGTGATCCGGTTCAACCTGCACAATCGCAGTTTCTCGGGCATATACGTCTACCAGCGTTGCGAGGTTGATCCTGAGACCGGCGCGGTGAGCGTGGGGAAGGACGACCAGCTCGGTCCCGCCTACACCCTCGAGGTCGTGGCGGAGAAGCGCTTTGCGCCGCTGCGGATTTCGCGTCTCAGCCGGGTGGTCGAAATCCGGCCCGCTGTCGCGGCCCCCCCGCCGCCGGAACCCGCGCCGCTGGAGAAGCTCTCGCTGGCCGAGCGCGAGAAGATCCGGCACGCGTACTTCGACAACTTCATCAAGAACCTGCCCTGAGGGCGGCCCTGCCAGCAGCCATGGAATCCTCGCCGCTTCCTTCCGCCCGGACCCGCCGTCCGGGGCCGTGGAACTGGCACCTGCTGGCGCTCGCCTTCACGGCGCCCCTGGCGGTGTGGGTGGGGTTCATCGGCACCCCGGTCCGGCAGGCCGAACTGCTGGTCAACCGTGGCGCCCATCCCGTGATAGGGGTGTTGGTTGCGCTCTTCATGGTGGCGCTGGGGCAGTCGTGGCGGACGCGCCGGCCGGCGGCCAGCCCACTGACCCGGCGCGAGGCGTGGACCGTGGGGCTGGTGATCGCCGGATTTTCCTGGCTGGCCTTCATCGCCGAGCCGTTGCGCGCAAAGGTGCTCAACGACGAGTTCGTGCTGCAGTCCACCGCGTTCAACCTGCATTTTTTCCGCGAAGCGGGCACGATGGTGCGCGGCTACGACATCGGCGGGGTGTTCCTGTCACTCGACAACTACATCGACAAACGGCCCCTGCTTTATCCGTTTCTCGTCTCCCTCGCGCATGACCTCACCGGTTATCGCGTGCTCAACGCTTTCCTCGTGAACGTGGCCCTGCTTCCGGTGCTGCTCGGGCTGGCCTGGTGGCTGGCCCGCCGACTGGCGGGTCCGCGGGCCGGATTGATCGCCGTTGCGCTGCTGGGCAGCTTGCCCCTGCTAGCGCAGAACGCGACCGGCGCCGGCATGGAGCTGACCAATGCGCTCATGATCCTGGCGGCGGCGGCCCTGGCGATCCAGTACCTGGAGCGACCCGATGGGCCGCGGCTTTCCGCCTTTGCGCTGGCGCTGGTGCTGTTGTGCCAGGCGCGGTACGAGTCGGCGATCTTTGTTCCCGCCGGCGCACTCGTGGTGATCCTTGGCTGGTGGCGCGAAAAGCGCCTGGTGCTATCCTGGTCCGCGGTGATCGCGCCCCTGCTGCTGATTCCATTCGCCCTGCAGCACAAGGTGCTCGCAAACACCCCTGTCCTCTGGGAACTGACGGAGGAGAAAAACACGCGCTTCAGCGTGGGCTACGTGCCCGACAACCTGCGGCGCGCGGCGGACTTTTTCCTGAGCACCGACCCGGACCAATCCAACTCCTGGCTGCTCACTGGCGCCGGGGTGGTGGGGCTCGGGTGGCTGTTGGTGCAGCTTATCCGGCATCATGGGAGAAAACTGGCGGACTGGCCGCCGGCGGCGCTGGCCGTCGGGCCGTTTGCCGCGGCCATAGCGGCCAACCTCGCGCTCGTGATGGCCTATTACTGGGCCGGCCTGAACGACCCGATGGCCTCGCGTTTTGCGCTGCCGGCCTGCCTGTTGCTGGCCGTGCTGGCGGCGGTGGCGTTCGCCCGCATGGACGCCGGCGGCCGGCTGGCCCGCGTCGTGCTGGCCGCGACGGTGATGTTCACCCTGGGAGTCGCCGTGCCCCGGATGGCGCGTCATGGCTATTCCAATCTCGGCATCCAGGAGCATGCCTGGGTCCTCCGCGCCGTGGCGGCGCGCGGCGAGGGCCCGCGGCTCGTGATCACCAACAAGACCAGCATCGTCTGGCTGCTGGAAAAGACCCCCTCGGTCCTGATCCAGCGGGCGCGCCTGGCGCAGGACCGGCTGCGGCTCCAGCTCACGCAGAATAATGTCAGGGAGATCCTGCTCACCCAGGAACTCCGGCCGGCGAGCGCCCTCGGCCAGCACCAGATCATCCCGGAGGATGTGGTGCCGGCGAGCTTCCACCTTGAGACCGTGGCGGAAAAGCGCTTCGGCACCAAGCTGGTGCGCATCAGCCGCGTGGTGGCGATTGATCCGCCGCCCTCGAAGGCCCCGGCGGGGCCGAAGGTGTCATGAAAGCCGCCCTGCTCCGCGAGGCGGACGGTCCCGCGGACCCGCGTCCCGCCCAGCCGGCTGCCTACCGGCCCGCGTTGGTGGCGCTGGTATTGGCTTCGTATGCGGTGCTGGTCTTGTGGCCCGATGTGATGATCCCGCTGGGCATCGGCTTGCCGGGCGACCGTTGGTTCATCGACATCTACGCGCTGCTGGCCTCGAGCGACGCCTTTGCCCTCGGGCTCGATCCCTACAAACCCAACCCGCTCGACTGGCTGCATGTTCCGCATTGGTATACCGACTGGTGGTTCTGGCTGCACAACCTCGGCCTGAGCCGGGCCGATACGCCTTGGCTGGGTACGGTCATCGGCGGGAGTTATGTGACCGCCACCCTCGCGTTGGTGCGGCCGCGTGATTTTGCCGAGATGCTGACGGGCTGGCTGGTCATCGCCGGTCCGGTGGCGATGCTGGGGGTGAACCGCGCCAATCCCGATCTGCTGATCTTTGCGGTGTTCACCGCACTGGCCTGGCTGCTCACCAGCCGTTCGCGGGCGCACTGGCTGCTCGGTGCGCCCTTGATCGCGTGCATGACCGGCCTGAAATTTTACCCGCTGGCGGGTGCGCTGGCATTGCCGTTTGCACCGCGGGTCCGGAAGGAAATCTGGGCGAGCCTCGGACTGATGGCGGGCCTGACGGTTCTCCTGGCGCTGGGGCTGTACGATGATGTCCGGCGGGTCGCTGCCTTGATTGAAGCGCCCCGGGAATTCTATGCCTTCGGCGGGGCCCAGCTTTTCATTCTGGCGGGTTTGTCCCAGACGTCCGCCTTCCTGATAACAGTCGGGGTGGGTGCGGCGCTGGCGCTCGTTTGGTGGATATGGACGCCCGAGCGTCCGGTGAATCTGCCGGACCGCGAAGTGGTCGCATTTGTATTGGGGGCGGCGACGATCATCGGCTGCTTCATCATGGGCGTGGGTTACAGTTACCGGCTCGTGTTTGCCGTGCTGATGCTGCCGCTGCTGGGCACGCTCCGCTTGCAGCCGTCCACTGCGGTAATCCGGCGACTGACCCTGGCAGGACTGGCGGGCATCCTCATCATGGTGTGGTACGACGGACTGTTCTGTCTCGGTTGGAATCTCACGCTGGGTGCAATCGCTCAAAAGTGGACCGCCCCGGTTTGGTCCGCGGCATTCCTGACGGGCGCGCTGCTGAGTTGGATCTGGATCGGCGCCATGATCGGCCTGTCAATGGCGCTGGCCCGACCGGTACTGCACCGTTTGTGCTTCGCCCCGGAGAATCGGGATCAGCGGTAATCCCACGCCCGGCCGGGATTCATTTTGCCTTCGAGGCGTTCTCGATCAGCCGGATCCAATCCGCCGTCGAACCGGTGATGGCCGCGGTGATCTCATCGGCGGTCAGGTCAAAAATCAGAATGGAATATCCCACCTGGGCATCGGGCTGGCGCAGGCGCAGGTATTGGCAGAGGCGCGCGAATCGCAGCCGGTCGTAGCGTTTCCACGCCTGTTGCCAGCCTGCGGCGTCGACCGGGACGGCAGGATCGGCGGATTTTTGCGGATGGAGTGCATGGTTGGCAAACCACGGACCCAGGGCGCGGAGCTGCAGATATTCTTTCTCCAATTCAGGCGTCCAGTCGCCGCGGACCGGGCTGTACACATGCGCCAGCATCGTGGCGCCGATGCAATAAAGTCCCGGACCCGGTTCATACCAAGGGGCTTCCAGTCCGAAACCGTTGATGAACGGCAGCCGCGTGGCCTTGATGCCGTAGTAAGCCGGTTCGCCCGTGCCAAAGTAGGCGAGGTAGGCGGGGCGGCCCGCGGCGTGAGTCTCCAGCCAGGTCTTCAGGCCGGGGAGGTCCTGGCCCCAGTCGAGTGAACTATCCACGAGATGCCTGTACCCTTGTTCCGGCCCGCCCACCACCGGGCTGAAATAGGCTAGATAATACGGGTGGAGACGCGCCGCCCCGGCCGCCTGCCAGCCCAGCAAAGCCATGACGGCGGCGAACAGTGCCAGTCCGGTCGGACGCGACCGCTGCCACGCCCGTGTGGCGGCCCAACCGAGCGCGCCACAGAAGATGAAAAGCTCCGGATAGGTCGGCAGGATGTGCCGGTGCCCGATGTTGAGACGGGTGGTCGCCGAGAACAGCCAGTACACGCCGAAGAGCACCAGCAGCGGGGTGACCCGGTACAGGCCCGCTCTCAGCCGCGCGAGTCCGGCCTGGCGAAGCCAAAGGCCGAGCAAAGAGGAGGCGGAGACAATACCGAGGAGCAGCGCCGGGGTGGTCTTGTAGAGAAAGGCCTTGGGGAAAAAACTCGCCCAGCCGGTGTAACTGTAAACGCCGTCGAGGAAGGCGCTGCGCATCTGCGCGCTCTCGATCACATACGCGTAACCATAAAGAAAGGCCTCCGGCAGCAGCCGGGCGGCGGCCACGGCCCGGACCACGCGTCCCTGCCAGCCAATGTTCTGGTCGATCCATTCCCACGGCCGGATAAAATGATCAGCCGGTGGCAACGCGGGGTTGAAGGCCGCATAGCGAAAGCCGAAAAACGCCCAGATGACGAACACGGCCGCCAGACCATGACCGATCAGCGAGAGTCCCAGGGCGCTCCCGCGGGCCGTCGGTGAGGTGCAGGCCCGTCCCGCCAGCGTGCACGGCTGGCCGGCGAACCAGCGCACCGCCGCCATCACCAGCATCATCGGCAGCAGCAGCACGGCGGAAAACTTGGCCACACAGGCCAGGCCGAACACCAGCGCACTGAGCAGCCACCAGCGTTTCCGTCCGTCGTGCAGGTGCCGCCAGTAGGCGCCGACCGAGGCGAGCAGGAAAAACGTCATGCAGATGTCGGAGGTCACGAGGGCGCCGTGCGCGAGGAAATTGGGACTGAAGGCACAGAAGCCCAGCGCCACGAATCCGCCCGCCAGACCCCACAGCGACCGCGCCCACAGGAAAACGAGCAGGCTGACGGCCGTGAGGAAGAGCGCGATCATGGCCCGTCCTGCCATGAGCAGGGGAAAGTGATCCTGGCCCGGCGTGGCGTAGAAAAACTCGTAGCCGAAAATCCACGAGATGGATTTCCGCCAGTTCGGACCCTCGGGGGCGGGCAGCCGGGCGCCTGACAGCCAGGCGGGCAGGGCGGCCCAGCGCTGCGGCAGGTTGCCGTTTTCGGGGTGCATGCGGTAGTCGTGAAACTGCCAGTAGCTCAGGCCGCCGGTCAGGTGCACGAGTTCATCGGAGGTGGTGCTGGCCTCGAACTTGCTCCCCACCGCCAGCCACCATTGCAGCGCCAGCAACAAGCCGACCCCGAGGAGGGTTCCCCGGCGGAGGAGCATCTGGGACGGGTTGGGTTGGTTCATGGCTGGCCGGCTGCGGGCGGAGATTCAGGGGACGGGCCGGTCAGGGCGCGAGCGACTTCCGCGTCGCTCAGCCGGAAGATCAAAATCGAGTAGCCGGCCAGCGCATCCGGCGGCCGGGACCGCAGGTGCGCGCAGAGCCGACCGAAGCGGAGATGCTCGAGCTCCTGCAGGCGCCCAAGGGCGGTTTCACGCGGGGTGGAATCGGTGCCGGCGCGCCAGTTGGCGGCCCAGAGGTTCAGTTCCTTGTAGCGCCGTTCGTGTTCGGCGCTCCAGCCATGGCGCACTTCGGTGTAGACCTGCTGAAACATGGTGGCGCTGATGCAGTATATGCCGCCGGTCATGGCGGGCAGCAGCTCGCGCGGCCGCAGGTCGAAATAGCCGTCGGCGAGGCGCGTGGCGCGGATGCCCTCGTGGGCCGGCGAACCCGAGCCGAAATAGGAGAGGTAGGTTTTTTCTCCCGTGGCATTGGTCGCCAGCCACTGCCGGAGTGCGGGCAGGTCCTGGCCCCAGTCGAGCGAGCTGTCCACGAAGTGGCGGTGGGCCTTGGCCGGTCCGCCGAGCAGCGGATTAAAATAGGACAGGTAGTGGGGACGGATGCCGAGTGACGCGGCGGCATGCCAGAGGGCGAGAGCCGTCACCACCGGCACCAGCCAGCGCCGGTGGAACGCCAGGACGACGCCACCGGCGAGGAGATAGAGCGCAGGGTAAACGGGCAGCAGGTGGCGCACGCCGATGTTCAGGTGGCTCGTGAGGGCGAAACCGCCATAGACGGCGATCAGGACCAGCAGCGGCGTCAGCCGGTAGCCAAGACGCCGCCGGGCCTTGCGCACCAGTACCCCAGCGCCCAATCCCAGCAACGCCAGCGCCGGCAACGTGGTCTTGAGGGCGAAACCGACGGGGAAAAAAAACAGCCAGCCGGTGCTGCCGTATTCCCCCATGAAAAACGCCGGCCGGCCGCGGGCGAAATGCGCGGTGTGGGCAAATCCCTGCAACCACGCCTCGGGCAGCAGTTGCCAGGCCCGCGCCCAGTCGGCAGCCCCGACGGTCAGTCCGCCGCCATAATCGCTCCAGGCATGATTGTAGGCGCCCGGGCCGCGGAGTCCTGCAAAGCGGAAACCGTACGCACTCCACAGCACGGCGAGCGCGATCAGGCCGGCTGCGATCGTCGCGGCGGACAGCGCGGCGAAGGTCCGCCCGCCTTTGACCCGCCGCCGCCATTGCCCGACCCGCACCGGCAGCGAGGCGCGCCGCAGGAGACGGACGACCGCCATGATCACGAAGATCGGGCCGAAGAGGGGAGCGGAATACTTGGCCAGGGCAAGTCCGCCCCAGGCGAGTCCCGCGAGCACTACGCGTCCGGGGGTTACGCGATGCAACAACCGCCAGCCCGTCAGCGTGGCGGCCAGGAAACCGAGGGCCGCGGCCATGTCGCTGGTGGCAACCCCGGCATGGGCGAGGATGAGCGGGCAAAAGGTGAAGAGCACCAGCGAGACGAGTGCGCCGCGCAGGCCGAACAGCGAACGCGACCAGAGGAAGACCAGCAGCCCGCAGGCGGCGCCGAGGACCGCCACCATGGCGCGGGCGGACGCCAGCAGGCGCGGCAGGTCGTGGCCGGATTCATGGAAGAACTGGTGTCCGATCTCGGCCACGTCGGCCTGGCGCCAGGCGGGCTGCCCGGTGTCCGGGAAACGCAGATCCTGCGCGAGCAATGGCAGCGCGGCCCAGCGCTGGGGCAGGTTGCCGTTTTCCGGCTGCAGGCGATAATCGCCGAATTTCCAGTACGAGTAGCCGGCGGTGATGTGGAAAATCTCGTCGGCGGTCGTGCTGTGCTCGCGCGAGACGCTGGCGGCCATCCACCAGGACAGGCCGAGGAGGCCGGCGACGATCAACGCGACCAACGTCTTCATGCCAGCGTGCCGGGAAAGTCGTGGACCATGGCCGCGCCTACTTGTGCGGACGCTTTACGAGATAGACCGGACGCTGTTTCACCTCGTCGTAAATCCGGCCGAGGTATTCGCCGAGCACGCCGATGGCGATGAGCTGCACGCCGCCGAGGAAGAGGATGAGCGCCGCGAGGGTCGTGAAGCCGGTGGGCGCCGTCTCGATGTCGATGAGCCGCTTCACGATGTAGTAGATGCCCACGCAGAACCCGATCGTGCCGATGAAAATGCCGGTATAGGTGAGCAGGCGCAGCGGGAGGTGCGAGAAACTGAACAGGCCGTCGAGTGCGTAGCGCACCAGCCGGCGAAAGGATTGCTGGGGTTCGCCGGCGGCGCGTTCCTGCCGGTCATAGGGGACCTGGGCGACCTTGAATCCAAGCCAGGCGCGCAGGCCGGGGAAGAAGCGGTTCCGCTCGGGCAATTGGTTGAATGCCGTCACCGCGTCGCGGCAAAGCAGGCCGAAGGTGCCGGTGTTGGGCTGGATCAGGGGCAGATCGGTCAGCCGGCCGAACAGGGCATGAAAGGCGTCCATGCCCAACCGGCGCAGTCCGGTCTCCTGCCGCGAGCGGCGCACGGCGAGCACGACATCCGCCCCCTGCTGCCAGGCGTCGATCAGGGCGGGGATGAGCTCCGGCGGATCCTGGAGGTCGGCGTCCATGGTCACCACGGCATCGGCCGCCGCCGCCGCGGCCAGACCCGCCGCCAGCGCGGCCTGAAAGCCAAAGTTGCGCGTGAGTTCGACGGTTTCGAAACGGGGATCCGCCTGCGCCTGGGCCCGCAGCAATTCGCCGCTGCGGTCGCGACTGCCGTCATCAACCAGCACGGCGCGCCACCGGCATTGCGGCTGGGTGTCGAACAGCGCCGCCAGCCGGGCAAAGGTTTGCGGCAGCACGGCTTCCTCGTTGAAGACTGGCATGACGACGGCGATGGACGGGGACGAGGCGGGCATGACGGCAGGGGCAGGCTAGGGGAAGCGCCGGGGGCAGGGCGAGCACAAGCTGGCCCGGGGATTGGCAATTGATGGTAAAAGTCGACGCGAGGCGGGTGGGCCGAGGCAATCGGCCGCGCCGGATTCACGGAACGGAGCGGGCGCGGCAAAGGGCGGTCAGCAGCACGACGGCGAGCAGGCCGGCGATAATGACAGACGGCGGGGCGAAGACGTTGTGAAAGGTGTCGAGCCGGTTCACCATGAGGCCGATCAGGTTTTTCAGGGTTTGCGGATTATAGCTGGCGGTTATCTCCATCGCGTTGCGCCCGGGCGTCAACCAGCGGTCGAGCGCGTGGTGCTGCACGGCAAAATGCAGCCCGATGCCAGCGGCGAGGTCCAGGGTCGCTCCGGCCACCAGCGCGCGACGCCAGCCCCGACCGAGGCTGTGCCAACGCGCGGCGAGCAGGGCCAGCCCGAGCAGCACCAGGCCCTGCAGGCAGATATGGGTCAGGCCCCAGACGTCGCGGGCGCCGTGCGCAGCGACGCCGAGGACAACGACCACAAGCCCGAATCCGGCCCAAAAAATGCGCGTGGGCGGCAGGGCGGTCCTTTGCAACCGCCAGGACTCGCGCAGCAAGGCGAGCCAGGCGACGCTGCCGAACGCCAGCAATAGGTTGAGCTGATAGCTTTGGAAAAACCAGTCACGGACATAACCCCAGGGACTCGATTGCGCGATAAGGTCGGAGTCGGGTGTGCGCAGAAAATGCGGGACGATGGTGTCGCGCAGATTCAGCAGCACGCGCAGGAATTGGCCGCCCGCATCGGTGGCGACGGTCGTCACGCTCGTGTTGGTCGAAAGGGTCCCGGAGACGCCATAGGTGGCAAAGGCCCAGCCAAACCAAGTGGCCAGCAACAGTCCGCCCGCGCCGGCGGCGAGGACCGTGATGCGCAGGAACTCCGAACGCCCCGTTCCGGCCGGTCGCCACAACAGCCAGCCCAGGCCAAGCGCCACGGCGTAGGGTGCCGCGGAGTAGTGCGTGAGCAGCGCGGCGGCCAGCGCGGCGGCAAACAGCAGGGCCGAGATGCGCGGCGCGTGGCCATCGCGATGGCGGAGGAAAAAATACAGCGCGGCCAGCACGAGGAGGGCGGCGGGGAGCTTGGTCCAGGGAAACACCGTGTTCTGCACGAAGAGGGGATTGACCATGAACAGCACGGCCAGGACGGCGACAGCCGTCCGCTCCGGGCTCCAGCGCGTCACGAGCAGGGCGGCCGGCAGAAAAACCAGACTGCTGAGCAAGGTGCTGAAGAGCTGGTAATGGGCGAAATCCTCGGTCGTCAGATGCAGGCAGGCGGCCGTGACGATGTTCTCCAGCGGCGGACGGGCCGTGAGCGGGTACAGGCCAAGGAAAAGTTGGTCGGCTGGCGCACGGTGCAGGAAGAACAGCGCGCGCTCCCAGTGTTCAAACCAGTCGCTGGTCCAGCCGCCGCCGGAATAGTTCTGCACCAGCGAAAGCCAGCCCAGGCACCACATCGTGACCAGGCCTTGCGCCAGAAGTCCGGCCC
>JBIJDP010000359.1:0-3866 GCA_044344065.1 Opitutaceae bacterium | reverse complement strand
TCTCACGCTCCGCTCCGGCGAGACGCAGGTCCTCACCTTCACCGTGGCCAACCCGGCCCCGGCGGGCGGCCTCCTGCTCGACGTGACCACCGACGTGCCGGAATGCGTCATCATGCCCGAGGTCGTGGTCCCGGCCGGCCAGACCAGCCTTACGGTCAACGTGCAGGGCGGCAAACCCGGCACCGGCACCCTGTTCCTCAAGGGCTACGGCGCCGGCGAAGTCACCATCCCGGTCACCGTCACGGCGAAATAATTCCGACACCAAGCCGACACCAGGCGCAAAGGCGGGTCCCGCGACCCGCCTTTTTTATGCGCTCGGAGGCCTGCGCTTGAATCTAGGGCGGGGATTCCGACGTGTCCTCCGTAGCCTTGGCGAAGTGAGGATCCCCCCGCCTTTGGAGCGCGACCAGCCTGCCCTCCGTAGGCCCGGCGAAGGAGGGCCCTCGGTCGCAATTGTGGGCCGACTATCCAAGCCGAGAAAGAGAAAGATTAAGAGAACGAGAAAGATTGGATTCTAGCACAGCAAAGGGGAGCAGGCGGGGTACCGGAGACCCCACCCGACATTTCCCAATCCAGTCCGCGCCACCCACCCCAGACCGCGCATTGTATTCCGCGGCGAATGTGTCACAACCGACGGCGAACCCTCCGTCCATGTTCACTCACCCTACCTTCTGGCTGGCCCTGGCGTGTCTGCTGCTGCTCGCCGCCAATCTTTATTATTTCCTCACGCGGAATTGGGAAGCCTCGCACCGGGCCGTGGATTACGCCCAGCTCAACTATCCGCTGGACGCCCCCACGCTGTGCCATTGGCAGCTCGACGGCGACGGACGCATGCGCCCGGAACTGGCCTGGCTGCACCGGCCGGCCCGGTGGCAGTTGCTGATCGACGGCCAGCCCGGTCCCATCCTGCCCGGTGACGCGCCATGGATCGAGTTGGCGGGAAAGCCCTTCAGCGGGGCCGAAGGCGAAATATTGAGTGCCTTTCATCACGTTTATACCATGCGCCCGTTGCCCGAAGGGTCCGGGCCGGACGTGGAATTCACCATTTCGCGCATCACCCGTGAATTCTACCTGGAACGAGGCATGCACTTCCCCACCGCGCTCGCCCAGGTCAGGACCAAGCTGCCGGTCGGCAAGTTCAAACGCCATCCGGTCAGCTATTGGACCGATGACTATCATTATCTCGGAGCCGCCAAACTCGCCGAGGCCGATCGCATCCTGCGCGAGGAAATTCAGATCGCCGCCGGAGACGCACCCCTGGTCCGCATGGAAAAGATCATCCGGCATATGCGCACCCGCTGGGCCAAGGCTGGCGGGGTGCCGAAGGACGACTTCCGCTGGGCCGATCCACTCCGCATTTACCAAGAGATGTGCGCCGGCACCGGCAAGGGCTGGTGCACGCAGAACGCCCAGGTCTACACCTTCTTTGCCAATCGCGCCGGAGTCCCGACCCGGTACGTCTTCGGTTCCACCACTCAGGACAACCGCCTGGTTTATAACGGTCACTCGTGGGCCGAATCGTATCTGGCCGAGCATCAACGCTGGGTTTACGTCGACCCGCAGGCCTCGATCATCGCCGTCTACGGACGCAACGGCGCCCCGGTGAACTCGGCAGACCTGCTACACCTCTGCCTGCATGATGCCCTCGACGGCCTCACCGCCCGGATCTTCAAGGATTGGGGCTGGAAGGATCTGCCCTATGAGGCGGCCCCGGGCACCGCGGTCAATGTCCCCTTCAACCTCGTCTGCCGCGTCGCGAAGCAGGAGTTCAACCTGCAGACCATCCTCAAATACCGCCGCCCGCCCAACGTGGAGGACATCCGCGACCTGTACGGCATGCTGCTGCAGAACCCGACCTTTGCGTGGACCAATTTCAAGCGCTACCTCTGGCAACCGGCCCCGGCCTACTCGATGCTGCCGACAGAAGGAACCCGGCTCTACCTCGTGCGCCAGTCACTCTTCGCCGGTTTTGTAATCAGCGCGATCCTGCTGGGCGTGAGCCTCTGCTAGGCGGCCAAACTGTAGGAGCGGCTTTACGCCGCGATGTTGCGCTCACAATCGCGGCATAAAGCCGCTCCTACAGTTTTGGCCACAAAGGCTTGTTTCGGCAACAAGGAGCCTGCTTGCAGGCGATGGCTTGAGGCAGGGCAGGTCTTTGACCTGCCTTTCGACGCATAATCGCGGTGCAGCGTGCAAAGGCGGGTCAGAGACCCGTCCTACTTGCTGCAATTTATGTAGGGGCGCACCTTGTGTGCGCCCTCGGGCGTCGACGAGCGACACCCCAGATCGCCTGCCAGCAGGCTCCTACCTCCCGGCAACAGGCTCCGGTATCTCGAGCGTGACACAAGCCGGCCGGTGATCGCTGGCTCTTTTGGTTTCCGGTCCATCCTGAATCACCGCGCATCCGCCCTGCACAAACGTCCGCAGACCGGGTGACACCAAAATGTGGTCCACCCGCTGATAGGTATCCTCCTTGCCATAGAAGTACGTCCAGGTTTCGCCCCGGGAATCAGCCGCCGGCAGCAGATGGGCGATCACAGTATCTCCCCGCTTGAGCAGATAACGCACCGGGGCGCTGGCCTTGGCATCGTTGAAATCCCCCAGCACCAGAAACCGCGCCGAGGTCGGGTCCGGGAAACGAGCCAGAATGTGATTCCGGATGGCCATGGCCTCCCCCGCACGCCGTTTCGCTGAGAGCGGATCGTCGGGACGGTTCGTATAGCGGCTTTTGAGATGCACCGCCCAGACCGTGATTTCACCGGACGCGGTCGCCAGTCTCACCTCCAGCAGTCCGCGTTTCACCTCCGCCATCTCCCCGAAATATTTGAACCGCAATTCTCGGTGCGGCACGACCGCGAGGGGCGACTGCCTGGCCAGGAGGGCGATATGCCGGTCGTCGTCGGCCGCCTCCAGCACGGTGGCATGCGCGTAGGTCAAGCCCTCCGCCGCCAGATCGCGGCGCAGTTCCTCCAGATGGGCCGGGCCACCCATCTCCTGCAGGAACAGCAGGTCCGCATCCATCGCCCGGATCACCGCGCGGAGCGCCCGCTCCGCTTCCTCCGGTTTCGGGTAATCCTTCCGGTAACCCGCGGCCGTCATGCGGTTCGCCGGACCGTAGTTTTCCACGTTGTAGGTGCCGATCCTCAGCGTCGCCGCCGACGCCATCGCCACCGCCAGCAGGAATACAAGACCTACCCTGACCGCGGCGAACCTCATGCCGACTGCACGGAACGTTCCCGTTCCACCAGCGTGGGATGGGAATGGAAGAAGGCGCTGAACCACGGATGCGGCGTCAGGTTGCTCAGGTTTTTCTGCGCCAGCTTGCGCAGCGCCCCGACAATGGGTGACGCGCCGCCCATCGCATCGCGCGCGAAGGCGTCGGCCTCGTATTCATGCCGGCGGGAGAAGTAATTCGTCAGGGGCGAGAACCAGAACATCACCAGGCCGCTCAGCAGGCCGAAGAGCAGAAAGGCCGGCGCGAGTTCGCCCGGCGGGAAACCGAAGGCGGTGTTGAACCACGGGCTGCGCGCCAGCCACGCGATGAGGGCGAACCCGCCGAGTTGCATCGCGGCCGAAACCGCCAGCATCTTGGGAATATGCCCGCAGCGGTAGTGGCCGATCTCATGCGCCAGCACCGCCTCGAGTTCTTCCGCGGAAAGCTGGGCCATGAGCGTGTCGAACAGCACGATGCGGCGGAAGCGGCCGAACCCCGTGAAAAACGCATTCGAATGCCCCGAACGCTTGGAGCCGTCCATGACCTGGATCGCCCGGGCGCGGAAGCCCGTGCGATCGCCCAGCGCCAGCAGGCGGTTGCGCAGGTCCCCCTCCGGCAGCGGGGTGAGCTTGTTGAAGAGCGGCAGGATCAG
>JBIJDP010000358.1:0-3880 GCA_044344065.1 Opitutaceae bacterium | reverse complement strand
TAAGATCCGCACGCAGATCCGCACCTGCACCCTGTTTGTCCCGATCATCTCCGCCCAGACGCAGTCGCGCGGTGAGGGCTATTTCCGGCGCGAGTGGAAACTGGCCGTCGAGCGCACCCATGACATGGCCGCCGGCGTACCCTTTTTGCTGCCGGTGGTAACCGATGCCACGAAGGAGTCCGACGCGCTCGTGCCGGACGAATTCATGCGCGTGCAGTGGACCCGCCTGGAGCACGGCGTGCCGACGCCGCAGTTCGTGGGACAGGTGAAGAAATTAATGGAGGAGCCAAAGGCGGGAGGGACGAGGCCTCCCGTTGTCGCCGGTCTCGCTGAAACCGGAAACCCTGGGTCAATGACCCCGGCGGCAAAGAAATCGATCCCCGCGTGGGCCTGGGGTTTGGGCGCAGTCGCCCTCGTCGCGGTCGTGGCCGGGGTCTTCCTGTGGCGCAAGTCCGAGCCGGTCGCCACGCCGCCGGTGGTGCCGCCGGCGGAGAACAAGATTTCTCCGCCTGCGCTGACGGCCGCGCGGGTGTCCGACAAATCCATCGCCGTTCTGCCGTTCACCAACATGAGCGATGACAAGGACAGCGCCTTCTTCACGGACGGCATGCACGAGGATATCCTCACAAACCTGGCCCTCGTCCGCGAACTGCGGGTCGTTTCGCGCACCTCGGTGATGTCCTACCGCGGCACGACGAAGCCGATGAAGCAGATCGCGCAGGAACTGGGCGTGACCTACATCCTCGAGGGCAGCGTCCGCCGCTCGGGCAACAAGGTGCGCGTGACCGGCCAGCTCATCCATGCGGGGACCGACGAGCACGTTTGGGCCAAGTCCTACGACCGCGACCTCACGGATATCTTCGGCATCCAGGCCGAGCTCTCGCAGCAGATTGCCGGGGCGTTGCAGGCGGCGCTCTCCCCCGAGGAGAAACTGCTCATCGCCCGCAAGCCGACCGAGAATCCCGCCGCCTACGACCTGTTTCTCCGCGCCCGCGATATCCTGAATCGCGAGGGCAACACGCCCGCGGCCCGGTCCCGGCATATCGCCCTGCTCCAAGGCGCCGTGGATCTTGACCCCAAGTTCGCCCAGGCTTGGGGCGACCTCGCAGCCTCCTGCGCCTACTGGTATTTTCTCACTTTCGACGGCATGGACGCCTTCATGGCCCGGGCCAAGGCCGCCATCGAGCGGGCGGTGCAACTGGCGCCGGATGATCCCGAGGTGTTCAGCAGCCTGGGCACCTATTATTACTACGGCTTTCGCGATTATGACCGCGCCGCGGAGCAGTTTGAGCGGCGGGCCCGGATGCAGCCCAATTCACCGACGGTCTTCAATTCGCTCGCGCTCATCCAGCGCCGGCAGGGTCGCTGGGCCCAGTCGCTGGTCAATGCGCGCCGCGCCACCGAACTGGACCCGGCGAACCTCACCTACCAGCGCAACCTGCAGGCCACCCTGCGGTCGGGCCGGCGCTGGGATGACGCGCTGACGACCAAGCGGCGGATCGTCGCGCTGCTGCCGGACGATCTCAAGGAAGCCTATGAACTCGCCTATGGCTATTTCCTGGCTGACGGCTCGACCCGCGAGGGCGACGCCTTTTTCGCCCGACTGAGTCAGGATCAGTTGAATTCACCGCTGGGCATCAGCCTGCGTCAGAATTGGGCCGTGATCCTCGGCAACTATGCGGAGGCGGTCCGATTGGACCGGCTTCAGCCTTACTATGACGAGGATGGGGTTCCGCATTACGAGCAGGCCTATGCGGCGGCATTCAACTATTACGCGCTGGGTGACTTGGAAAATGCGCGGAAGCGGTTGGGCGACTTTCCCGCCGAATTGCGCGCCAAGTTGGAGCGGGAGCCCAACAGCGGCCGGCTTTGGTCCTTTCTCTCCGGCATGGAAGTGAGCCTCGGTCACAAGGAGGAGGCACTGCGCTGCGTCGAGCGCAGTGTGGCGCTGTTGCCGGAGTCCCGCGATGCCCTCGACGGCGTCACATATGCCGCCTTCCGTGCCCTCACGTATGATTGGGTCGGGGAGAAGGAGAAGGCGCTGGAAGAATACGCCCGGCTGCTGCGGGCGCCGTCAACAGTCCTGCTGAACGTCCATGAAATGAAGCGCAGCTACAGCACGCTGCATGGCGATCCGCGGTTCAAGGCCCTGCTGGACGATCCGCAGAACAACGCGCCCCTCTTCTAGCGAAGGGCGAATTTTCAACATTCAACACTCAACGCGAAACGCTCGGTGCACAGACCAATCAGGAAGAGGCGAATGTTGAGCGTTGAGAGTTCAAAGTTGAAGGTGGAAAGCCCGGTGCGGCGCGGTGATTTCCGTCAGCTCCGGCCGCTTTGAGCGTCCGCCGAATACATTCAACCTCGCTTGCTCCATTTCCAACCCCCCGTGAAAGCAAAAACCCGAAGTACCCCGACCAGTGACATGCATTCTCGACGTTCAACATTGATGACTGAAGGTTCCGGGCCGCGCCGATTCATGTTCGTGATTGGATTGCTCGTGGGCCCGATCCTGTCCGCCGCGCCCGAACTGCAGGAAGCCGTCACCCGGAAGGTCGACGCCGAATATGCCTCGCTCGAGGCGATCTACCGGGACCTGCACGCCAATCCCGAGCTGTCCTTCATGGAGGTGCGGACCGCGGGCATGGTCGCGGCGGAGTGGCGCCGGCTTGGCCTTGAGGTGACGGAGAAAGTGGGGAACACCGGCGTCGTCGGTGTGCTGCGCAACGGTCCCGGCCCGACTGTCCTCGTGCGCGGCGACATGGATGCGCTGCCGATCAAGGAGGCGACGGGCCTGCCCTACGCCAGCACCGCCATCGTGAAGGATCTTTCGGGCAACGACCGTCCGGCCATGCACGCCTGCGCCCACGACACGCACGTGACCGGCCTCATCGGCACGGCGCGCGTGCTGAGCGCCCTCAAGGACCAGTGGAGCGGCACCATTGTCTTTGTCGCCCAGCCGGCCGAGGAGATTGTCGCCGGCGCCCGCGCGATGCTGACCGACGGACTCTACACGCGCTTTCCCAAACCTGACTATGCGCTGGCCCTGCACACCAGCTCCCAGCTGCCCGCGGGCAAAATCGGCTACGGCGAGGGGCCGTTCCTGGCCAACGTCTGCTCGCTCGACATCCAGGTGCGCGGCGTAAGCGGACACGGCTCGGCGCCCGACACGGCCAAGGACCCGGTCGTGCTGGCGTCGCAGATCGTGCTCGCGCTGCAGACCATCGTGAGCCGCGAGGTGAAGCCGGGGAAGACCGCCGTCGTGACCGTCGGTACGATCCACGGCGGCACGAAGCGCAACATCATCTCCGACGAGGTGAAGCTCGAGCTGACGCTGCGGAGTTACGAGGACGAGGTGATGGACAAGCTCATCGTTGCCGTCCGCCGGATCTGCCGGGGCACCGCCGAGGCCGCGGGCATGCCGGCCGACCGGCTGCCGGTGGTGACGGTCACCGAGGAGACCTCGCCGGCCACTCTCAACGAGACGAAACTGACGCGCCGGTTGGCGGCAACCTTCACCGACTGGTTCGGCGCCGACCGGGTGACCGTCTCGCCGCCGATCACGGCCGCGGAGGACTTCACGTTCTACGGCCGCACAGTGGAAAGGGTGCCGATCTGCATCTGGTGGGTGGGTGGCACCGCGCCCGGGAAGTTCGAGGAAAGCAGGCGCACGGGCATCCCGGTCCCGTCCAACCACAACTTTGGTTTCGCGCCCGTGCCCGAGCCCACGCTCAAGGCCGCCGTCACCTCGATTTCCGCCGCCGTGCTCGACCTGTTGGCGAAGCGATGAGTGATCCCGGCAAAGCCGTTTTTCTGAGCTACGCGCGTGAGGATACGGACGCGGCCCGACGCATGGCCGACGCGTTGCGCGGCTATGGGA
>JBIJDP010000439.1:0-3328 GCA_044344065.1 Opitutaceae bacterium | reverse complement strand
GCGTTTTGTGGAACCGGATCTGCGGACCAAACTCAAGGATGCGGACGATGATCTCCGCCTCATCGAGGACCTTGGCATCGATTCGCTGACGATGATGGAAATCGTTATTCTGGTGGAGGATGTGCTCCAGATGTCCATCAACAATGACGAGCTGCGCAATCTCCGCACGGTCGGTGACGTCAAGACCTTCATTGATTGCAAGGTGCGCGGCCTGCCGCTGCCCAAGCCGACGAAATTCCTGCCGATCGAGCACATCGCGGCGACGATGCCGGTGCAGCCTCCTTTCCTCTTCCTCAACGAGGCCTCGGTGAGTTCCAGCGGCGCCAATGCGAAGTACAAGATTTCCGGCCAGGAGTTTTTCCTGCAGGGGCATTTCAAGGACAATCCGGTGATGCCCGCCTCGATCATGCTGGAGGCCCTCGGCCAGCTTGCCGTGCTTTTTCTGCTGGAAGGCCTCGCGCCCGAACCGGGCAAGGCGGTCAATCCGCAGATGATCTTTTTCACCGGTTGCGAAGGCGTCCGCGCCCACCGGGTGTGCAAGCCCGGCGATATTCTCACGCTGTCCATCAAGCCGAAGCGCATGAAGATGCCGCTCGCCACCTTTGAAGGGGCCATTCGCGTGGGCCAGGAAAAGGCCGTCATCGCCGAGGAGATTACTTTGACTTTCGGATTCATGGAAGTGCCGGCGCAGCCGGTCGCCGTGAATGGCGCCGTCCAGGCCGGTCAGCCGGTCAATGGCGAGGCCGCCCAGCCGACCACCCTGCGCGTGGCGGCCAGTGCCTGAGTGTCGGCGTCCGCCGGCCGCTGAGTCCAACCACTCCGGAAGCCGTGCACAATTCGCGTGTCCCGCGTTGACCGCTCGGGCTGAAACCCCTTCGCTGGCGGGTGCTTGGCCGTCCCTTTCCAGCGCCGCCATTTTCGCGCTGCATCAAATCTCCTCTCCGTATGCCCAGAGTTTTCATCACCGGTATCGGTTTCATCACCAGCATTGGCAATGATGCGGCCGCCGTCTCGGCCAGTCTGCGCGATATGCGGCACGGGATGGAACTCTACCCGCCTTTCCAGAAGCCGGAGATCCCGGTCAAGGTGGCGGCGCCGGTGAAGGATTTTCAAATCGATTCGAACGATCCCGAGGACTGGAAGTTTCCCGCCCGCTACACCATCAAGCGCGAGATCCTGCGCGGCATGGCCCCGCACGGGGTGTTTGCCTGGTGCGCGATGCAGCAGGCGATCGAGGACGCCCGCCTCACCGAGGCCGACTGGTCCAATCCGCACACCGGCCTTTACGCGGCGTCCGGCGGCTCGCCGCAGCTCATGGGCTACATGCTCCAGCGCATGCACACCCAGGGCGTCATGCGCTGCTCGCCCCTAGGCATCGTGGCCTCGATCTCGGGCACGGTGAATTTCAACCTCGTCGCCCACTTCAGGATCAAGGGCTCGTCGTGCGGCTTTTCCTCCGCGTGCGCGTCGTCCTCGCACGCCCTGGGCTATGCCTTCGACGACCTCGTGCTGGGCCGGCAGAAGCGCATGTTCGTTGTCGGGGCGGAGGACGGCAACGTGGACAGCATTTTGCCCTTCGCCGGGATGCGCGCGCTTTCGCTGCAAAGGGATCCGGCGCTGGCCTCGCGGCCGTTCGACGCGGCGCGGGACGGCTTTGTCGGCACCGGCGGCGCGGTCGTGCTCGTGCTCGAGACGGAGGACGAAGTGGCGCGCCGCGGCGCCAGGGTCTATTGCGAGTTCACCGGCTGGGGCCAGGCCTCGGACGGTCACAACGTGGCCATCTCCCATCCCGAGGGGCTGGGCCTGCAGGCCGCCATCGAACTCGCGCTACGCAGCAGCGGCACCGCGCCGGAGGAGGTCGACTACATCAATGCGCACGCAACTTCCACGCCGATCGGGGACGTTTCCGAGCTGCGGGCGATGAAGAAGATTTTCCGCACCCCGGCGGCCCGGCCCGCCATCAGCAGCACGAAGGCGCTGACCGGCCACGGGCTTTCCCTCGCGGGGGCGATGGAGAGCGCGTTCTGCGCCCTGGCCATCAAGGAGGGCTACATGCCCGGTTCGGCGCACATCACGCGCCCCGATCCCGAGTGCGAAGGGCTCAACATCATCCGTTCCACGCTGCCGGCCCAGCCGCAGGTCGTGCTGAACAACAGCAGCGGTTTTGGCGGCGCCAACGTATCGCTCGTCTTCCGACGGGCCGGCTAACGTGCCAGCACCGCGCCTCGCCGCCTACTACCGCACCGCATTTGTCACCGGGGCGAGCACCGGCTTGGGCCGGGCCTTCACGGAAATGCTGCTGGCCGAGGGCGTGCAGGTCTGGGGCACGGCGCGGGACACCGCGCGCCTCGCCCCGCTGGCCGGGCACGCCGGTTTCACACCGGTGGCCCTTGAGCTGCGCGACGGGGCGCAGGCGGAGACGGTTTTCCGCACCGCGTCGGCGGCCGCGGGCGGCTTCGACCTTGTGATCAACAACGCGGGCTACGGCGTGTTTGGCGACTTTGCGGACACGGACTTCGCCGTGTGGCAGGAGCAGATCGAAGTGATGCTGGTCAACACCGCCCGGCTCGCCCGGGCCGCGTTGCGGGAAATGCGTCCGCGCGGCCGCGGCGCCCTCGTCAACATTTCCTCGCTGGCGGCGGAGTTCCCGCTGCCGTTCCAGAGCGCCTACAACATCTGCAAGGCCGGCCTCACGGCGCTGAACGAGAGCCTCATGATGGAGACGGCCGGCACGGGCCTCGTCATCCTGGATGTGCGCCCCGGCGATTACCGGACGGATTTCGAGGGCTCGGTCCGGCGGCCGCCGGGTCCGGCTTCGCCGGCCATGGACCGGGCCTGGGCGGCGTTTGGCCGCCTGATGCTGACCGGCCCCGGACCCGCGCATGCGGCCGGGTGCCTGCGCCGGGCCCTGCGGCGCCGCCGCAGCGGCACGGTGCGCTGCGGACGATTCTTCCAGGCCGTGGTGGCGCCGCTGCTCGCCCGGTGCGGTTCCCTCGCGCTCAAACGCCGCATCCAGGCGCGCTATTTCGATCTCTAAGCATGTCCAAGATCCGCATCCTTGTCCTCACCTCCAGCACCGGCGGCGGTCATGACGCCCGGGCCGCGGCCTTTGCCGAGTGGTGCTTCCAGCTGTACCGGCATGAGGTGGACGTGCGCATCGAGCAGATGCTGGAGAAGTCCTCGCCGATCTATCGCACCGGGGTGAATTTCTACAATCACATCCAGAAAGGCGCCCCGTGGATGCACAAGATCTTCTACACGGTGGTCGAGGGCCTGAGCATCCTCAATGCGCGCAAGGTCACCTTTGGCGGCGCCTACTACCTGGCGG
>JBIJDP010000357.1:0-3885 GCA_044344065.1 Opitutaceae bacterium | reverse complement strand
TGAACAACGCCGGCGTGGGGCCGAAGGTCCGCGCCGACCTGCTGGAGGCGGGCGAGGAAAGCTTCGACCGGCTGTACGCGATCAACCTCAAGGGCCCGTTTTTCCTCTCCCAACTCGTGGCGAAGCAAATGCTCAAGCAGGCGCCGGACGCCGAGGGATTCCGCGGGCGCATCGTGAACATCACGTCCATCTCGGTCTACACGGCCTCGATCAACCGTGGCGACTACTGCATGGTGAAGGCCGGGCTCGCGATGATGACGAAACTCTTCGCCGACCGCCTCGCGAACGACGGCATCAACGTCTATGAGATCCGCCCCGGCGTGATCGCGACCGACATGACCGGCGGGGTGAAGGACAAGTACGACAAGCTCATCTTCCAGGACGAGCGCGGCATCACGCCGATCCGCCGCTGGGGCAAGCCCGAGGACATCGGCCGCGCCGTCCGGGCCATCGCCGAGGACCGTTTCCCGTTTTCCACCGGCGCCTGCTTCGACGTGGACGGAGGTTTCCATCTGCAGCGGCTCTGAGCCCGTGGGCTGCGCAGATTTTACTGCGCGAATATTGCTCCCGGCGTTAGCCAAACTGCAGCGCTACGCCGGGAAATTCCGAGTTCATGCACTGCTTGGTATTATCCACAGTAATTTGTGGGCGACACAATAGGTAGTTAGTTGACGTGGCCGATACCACAACCAGTAGTGGTGCTCCTCGATTAGTTCCTTGGTCAAACTGCTCCGGGAGGGGCGTTTCCAAAACCGATCACCATGCTCCCATCCCTTGCCTACATCCCCAATAAACCCAGTGTTTCCGCGCGGCGGAACCCGGGGTTGCGGGTGGGCGGGACTGGCCATCGAACTTTGCCGTTGGCTCCGACTCTGCGGGCCGGCGGCGCGTGCTGAAAAGCAATCCTCCGGCCGGTCCAGCGCCAGTCATGGCGACTTGTGAACCCACCGCCCCCTTTCCAATGAATTCAACCCGTATTACTGACATCGAAGAACCCGAAACCGCCGCCCCCAGCCAGGCGGAAATAGAGCGCAAGGGCGCCCAGTTGCTCAGCCGCGCCATTCCCGCCGCCGAGCGCCTGGTGGCCAAGCGCGACGGCTCCCGCGTGCGGTTCGACCTGAACAAGGTCACGCGCGCCATCGCGCTGGCGTTTCATGAGGTCCGCACGGACAACGCCCCGAACTCCTACCGCGACGACGCCCTGGCCTGCTACGGCCTACAGAGTTCCGACTTCGCCGAGGTCACGCGCATCGCCGCCGGCGTTTCGCAGATGCTCGAGCTGCATTACCGCGACGGCCGGCATCCGACCATCGAGCAGGTACAGGACGCCGTGGAAAAGGCGATTGCGGGCGGCGGCCATTGGGAAGTGGCGCGGGCCTACATGCTTTACCGGGCCCGCCACGCCGAGCGCCGGCTGACGCAGTACGCGAACAACGGGCTGTCCGACTACATCGCGATGGCGAAGTACGCCCGCTACCGGCCGGAGCTGGGCCGTCGCGAGATTTTCACCGAGGGCGTCGAGCGCGTCCGCGACATGCACCTGCAGTTTTTCGCCGCCAAGCTCGAGCGCCGGCTGCCGGCGGAGTTCCCGGCGGACATTGCGGAGCTGGCGGGCGCCAAGGCCGACCTGCTGGCCCGGACGTGGGGCGGGGTGGATCTGGCCACCGTCATCCGCGAGGCCTTCACGCAGGTGGCGGCCAAGAAGGTGCTGCCCAGCATGCGCTCGATGCAGTTCGGCGGCGAAGCGATCATGCGCAACCACAGCCGCATGTTCAACTGCAGCTTCTCGAACGTCGACCGGCTGGATTTTTTCCGCGAATACTTCTACCTCCTGCTCAGCGGCTGCGGCGTCGGGTTCTCGGTGCAGAAGCACCACATCGCCCTGCTGCCGGGCCTCCCGGCCCGCGCCCCGGAACACGACCTGCCGGTCAGCCACCACCACGTGGCCGACACCATCGAGGGCTGGGCCGACGCCCTGCACGCCCTGATGGTCTCGTTCCAGGACGGCACGAAGATCGAGTTCGACTACTCGGACATCCGCCCGCGCGGCACCCCGCTCAGGACCTCGGGAGGCAAGGCGCCCGGTCACCTGCCCCTGAAAAAGGCGCTGCTTCGCGTGGAGCACATCCTTGAACAGGCGGCCGGCCGCGCGCTCCGGCCGATCGAGGTTTACGACATCTGCATGTTCATCGCCAAGGCGGTCCTCGCCGGCGGCATCCGCCGGTCCGCGACCATCTGCCTCTTTTCGCCCGACGACGAGGAGATGATGAATGCCAAGACCGGCAACTGGTTTGACAAGCACCCGCAGCGTTCCGCCTCCAACAACTCGGCCGTGCTCGGGCGCGGCGACGACAACGCGGAGCACTTCCGCAAGCTCTTCCGCGCCCAGAAGGAGTTTGGCGAACCCGGTTTCTACTTCTGCGACAACCCCGACGCCGGCTGCAATCCCTGCGCCGAGATCAGCCTGCTGCCGGTGGTGGACTGGGAGCTTTCCTCCTCGGAGCTGAGCGATCTCTACCGTTACGGCTACAAGGGCGACCTGCCGGGCACGGCGCGGCTTTCGGGCTTCCAGCATTGCAATCTCACGACCAT
The DNA here is from genome assembly GCA_044344065.1 of Opitutaceae bacterium. GTDB lineage: Bacteria > Verrucomicrobiota > Verrucomicrobiia > Opitutales > Opitutaceae > UBA2377. The sequence continues at coordinate 1,293 of JBIJDP010000357.1, read as the reverse complement.
CAACGGCCATGCCGCCGTCTCGGAAACGGCCTTCTACAAGGCCTGCCTCGCCGCGACCGCCATCGGCACCCTGCAGGCGGCTTACACCGACATGCCCTATCTCGGGCCGGTGACGCGTCTGCTCAACGAGCATGATGCACTCCTGGGCGTCTCCATCTGCGGTTTCATGGACAACCCCGGCGTGCTCTTCGACCAGAAGATCCTGGCCCAGGGCGCGAGCCTGTGCCGCGCCGCGAACCGCCTCATCGCCGGCCTGATTGACATCCGCCCGGCCGCGAAGATCTGCACCTGCAAGCCCGAGGGCACGGCCTCGCTCATCCTCAACGCCGCCTCCGGCATCCATCCCCACCATGCACGCCGCTATTTCCGCCGCGTGCAGGCCAACCGCAAGGAGCCGGTGTACAGCTTCTTCAAGTCGGTGAATCCCCAGATGACCGAGGTCTCGGTGTACAATCCCGATACCGACGACGTGATTTCCTTCCCGATCGAGGCGCCGAAAAAGGCGATCCTGCGCAAGGACCTCACCGCGGTGCAGTTCCTCGAACTCGTCAAACTTGTGCAGCAATGCTGGGTCATCCCCGGCGGGGACCCGAAGTCCCGCTCGCCGCAGCTGCACCACAATGTTTCCAACACCTGCAATGTCCGCGCCGACGAATGGGACCTGGTGGCTGACTTCATCTGGGCGAACCGCAGCTACTTCACCGGCATCTCGCTCCTGCAGGACGCCGGCGACAAGGCCTACGCCCAGGCGCCCCGCGAAGAGGTCACGACCGAGGCCGACGTGCACCGGTGGAATTCCCTGCGGCCCTACCGCGTGGACTACACCCAGATGCGCGAAGTCTCGGACGAGACCGATTTGAAGGCGGCCCCGGCTTGTGCGGGCGGCGCGTGCGAACTGGTTTGACCCCGGCGGGGAAGGCGTAGGCCGCGAGCTTGCTCGCGCGCGAATGGCGTGCGCGCGTCCATCGGGCGCCCGCAAGCGGGCTGCCTACCGTGGCGTCCCTCCCCTCCAGCGCCCTTTCCCCCTTTGTGATGGACGCCGCGGCGACGGATACGCCACGGTTCCCTACCATGCTGATCACCTGTCAGGCCGGGTTTGAATCGCTGCTGGCCAAGGAACTGGCGGCGGGCGGCACGGCCGTGCTCGCGCAGGGGCCCGGCTGGGTGCGGACGGAGAGGGCCCCGGCCGAGCTGGCCTTCGCCCACTGGATCATCCTCGACGAGGTGGCGGTGCGGGGCGAATCGGTCAATGCGCTCGCGCAGCAACTGGCGGATTATTTTCTGCAAAGCCTG
>JBIJDP010000356.1:0-3889 GCA_044344065.1 Opitutaceae bacterium | reverse complement strand
CTGGCCGGCATCAAGCAGGCCTACGCCAGGGACAAGGAACTGCAGGGTCGCCAGGCCGCCGAGATCGGCGCCGCGGTTTTGCAGCGCGTGCTGGCGGGCTCGGAGGGGACTTTGGATGGTAGGGACGGACCGCCGGACCAGCCCATCGTCGTCGCGATGATCGGCGTCAACGGTTCGGGCAAGACCACGACCACCGCGAAGCTGGCGTGGATGCTCAAGCAGGACGGGAGGAAGGTCACCGTCGCGGCCTGCGACACATTCCGGGCGGCGGCCGTCGAACAGCTCAAGTCCTGGGCCACGCGGCTCAATCTCGACATCGTGGCGAGCCACACCGGCGCCGACTCCGCGGCGGTGGCGTTCGATGCCTGGCAGGCGGCGAAGTCCCGGGGCAGCGACTACCTGATCGTGGACACGGCCGGGCGGCTGCACACCAAGGGCAACCTCATGGAGGAGCTGGCGAAGATCCGGCGCGTGCTGCAAAAGCACGACCCCGCGGCGCCGCAGCACCGCTGGCTTGTGGTCGACGGTTCGCTGGGCAGCAACTCCATCGAGCAGGCCAAGGTGTTTCACAAGAGCTTCGGCCTGACCGGCCTCGTCGTGACCAAGCTTGACGGCACGAGCCGCGGCGGCGCCATCGTGGGCATCTGGCGTGAGCTGAAGCTGCCGATCTATTTCGTCGGCCTCGGCGAGCAGCCCGAGGACCTGCAACCGTTCAGTATCGAGAACTACGCCAAGGCGGTGTTCGGGCTGTAGGCGGTGGCGGGATCTGATTGATCCAACGCTTAGCGCTTAACTTTCAACGCTTAACGCTCAAGTAGGGGTGCGGTCAAAATAGGCCGTGTAGGGCGTCACCTTGGTGACGCCTGCTGGAGCAGCGCAGCTTAGGATACGATCAAAGCGCGGACCGATATCCGGCTACATCGGACCCCGATTGAGCGTTGAGAGTTAAGCGTTAAACATTGAGCGTTTTCCTGCATTAGGCATCCCGCGACCGGCCGGAGGTAGCGCAGGTCTCCGACCTGCGCTGTTGAGGCTCCATTCACGGTTCGGCGCGCACAGGGCAGGTCAGAGACCTGCCCTACTTCAGAAGGCCAGCCGCACGCCGGCCGTCACATCCCGCCCGGGCAGCGGGGCAACGTCCTTCAGGAACGACGTGTGCAGGCGCGCCTCGCGGTCGCCGAGGTTGGTGCCGCGGACGAACAGGTCCCACGTCAGCGGTCCGCGGGTGAGGCGGTAGCTGGCGTACGCGCTCATCAGATCGTACGCCGGCGACGGGGTCTCGTTCGGCGCGGTCCGCTTCTGCCGGGCGACGAATTGCACCTCCGCGCCGAGCGCCAGCGCCCCGCGGCGCCAGGCCGCGCCGGTCTTCACGCGCACCGGCGTGATGCGGGGCAGGTCCGTGGCCTCGGTGCGGTTGCGCCCACGCACGAGGTCCGCCCCAAAGATCAGGTCGAACTGGCCGTCGCCGCTCTCGTGCACGTGCACGATGGCCTCGGCCTCGGCGCCGGTGAACTGCGCGTCGTGCTGCACAAAGCGGTACACGGCGATGCCGTGCTCCTCATCCTCGTCGGCATGGATCTCCCAGCCGGCGTCGCCCTCCTCGGCCCGCTCACCCGTCGCCGTCTCGTAGATGAAGCCCGCGAAGCGGTTGGTGAACAGGGTCAGCGAGCCCGTGACCGGACCCGTACGCCGGCGCAGCGTCACGTCGAGCGCGACGGATTCCTCCGCGCCCAGCTTGGCGTCGCCGATCTCGTAGGCATTGGTCGCGACGTGCGGGCCGTCGGCGTAAAGCTCCTGCGCGTTGGGCGCGCGCTCGGTGCGGGCGAGCGAGGCGCCGAGCGTCCAACCCGCCCCGAAGCGGTGCAGGTAGCCGAGGGACAGGTTGATCTGGTCGTCGTCGCGACCGAGACCCGAACCGTCGCGGCGGTCGATGGCCTGACGCTCGTAACGGGCGCCCAGCTGCCACGTGCCGGGGCCGGCCGTCGCCTCCTCCAGGAGAAACAGCGCGTGCGTGTCGGTGCGGGACGGCGGCACGAACGCCTCCTCGCCGGCGGCCTCGAAGTCGCTGCGTCCGCCCTGCCAGCCGAAGGCGCCGGCGAGACCGCCGTCGGTGCCATGCATGAGTTCCAGCCGACCGTCGTAGCCGCGGTTGCGGAAGACGGTGCCGATGGTCCCGCCCTCGAGTTCCGCATGCCGGTAGCGCGCGGTGCCGAGCTTGAAACGGGCGCCGCTGAACGGACCGAAGGCCGCGGTGACCGCGCCCTCGAGGTCGATCCGACGCTGCCGCAGGTCGACCTGCACGCCGGCCTCCGCCTCATGCGCAAGGTCGTGGCCCTCCTCCTCGTGCGCGTGCTCGTGCGCACCCGCCGGCACGCCGTAAAGGGAATTGTGGCCGCTGAAGGCGAGGCCCACGAAGCCGCGCTCGCCGACGAACGACAGCCCGAAGGCGCCGCCGTCGTTGCGCAGCGCCGTGTTGGGAATTTGGCCGGCGATCTCCGCGGGCGCCTCCTCGCCGTGTTCGGCGGCCTCGGCCGCTTCCGCGGCGCGGCGGCGGGCGCTCTCGGCGAAGCCGGGGATCGCGACGTCGCCGGTGTCGCGCACATAACCGTCGACATGCCAGGCGATGCGGCCCGCGGCGCCGTCGAACACCACGCCGGAGGTCAGGCTGTCGTCAACCGAGCCCGCGCGCACCTCGGCGCGGGCCTGGAAAGGGCGGTCGGGCAGGGCGGAGTGGATGCGGTGGGTGATCACGTTGACCACGCCGCCGACGGCGTTGCCGCCGTAGAGCAGGGCGGACGGGCCGCGGACAACCTCGACGCGTTCGATCAGCAGCGGATCAAGTGACACCGCGTGGTCGGGGCTGGTGGCCGATGCGTCGATGGACCCGAGGCAGTTTTCCAAGACCCGTAGCCGGTCGCCGCCGAGTCCGCGGATGATCGGCCGGCTGGCGCCGGGGCCGAAGTAGGTCGAGCTCACCCCGGGCTGGCCGGCGAGCAGTTCGCCGAGCGTGGGCGCCTGCCGGAGATTGAGATCGCGGCCGGCCAGCACGCTGGTCGGCTGGGTGATGTCGGCCTGGTTGCGGGCATAGGTAGAGGCCGTGACCACGAGATTTTCGAGGGCGACGGGCTCGTCGTGGACGTGCGCGGCTGGTGGCGGCGGCAAGGTCTGGGCCGCGGCGCAGGCCGCGGTGCATAGAAATGAGACGTGGGTACGGAAAAGGGACATGACTGGTGCAGGAACGAACGGTTGTGACGCTGGGCGTCGGGATGATCCGCTCCGCGAGACGCGGGCGGACAGGACACCGCCTTTGCGCCACAGGCGCACGGCGGCCGGGTGGGTTCGTCAGACCAGGGGCGGACCGCGTTCCGGCTGATGCAGGTAACGCGGGGCCGTCAGGAGGGTTTCCTCGACGGCGGGGAATATCAGGTCGTGCCAGGCCACCGGCGTGGCGACCGGCGCGACGACGGGAATCGTGAGATCGAGACCGTGGGCAAAAAGGGTGACCGCGCAGACGTGGCCCTCGGTGGCGGCATCCGCCGGAGCCGAATCATGGTGATGGTCGTGCCCGCAGGCCGAGGTCTCGGCGTGCGCCAGCGCGTGCAGCGCCGGGTTCACCGCCATCGCCCCAAGCGTCAACACCAGCGCGGCACACCCGGCCGCGAGCAGGCGGCGGAGGGCGGAGATCCTGGGGAGAGTGTGGGTGTGGCGGTGCAACGGCGAAGGAATGGGAGTGATTATGGCAGATGCGTCAAGGGCGGTTGGGAAACATTTAACGTTTAACGCTCAACTATTAAGGAGCCTCTGAAAAACTCGGTGCAAATTTGGAACCGAACAAGCACAGCAGTGTAAGAGAGGAACCATGAGCCACCAAACTTCCTTTCTGTCGCTG
>JBIJDP010000355.1:0-3896 GCA_044344065.1 Opitutaceae bacterium | reverse complement strand
GTCAGCGCGCTGGCGCGCGCCCGATCCGCGCCCGCCAGCGGGGTGCCTACGACAAGCCAGCCTGCCCACCTTAGGCCGGCGAAGGCGGACCCCAGGTCGCAAATGTGCGCAACCCCTCAAGGCAGGAGAAAGAGAAAGATAAAGAGAACGAGAAAGATTTGATTCTACCCGGATGCAAAAGAGTGCGTATCGGGCCGTGCCCTCCGAAGCCTTGGCGAAGGAGGGTTTTTTGTTTGCGCTCGCCCCCGCACTCGCGTTTTCCCTTTACGGCAACAGGGGTTTCCATCCGGACAGCTCGGTTGCCGCGCCAACCATGTCCCTCCACCCATTCACCAGTCAGCTCATCGCCGACGTCGGCATTTCACTCGGCGACGAAGGCAAGGGTCGCCTCATCCCGGAAGTCGCCGAGGAACTCCGCGGCACCAATTCGCCCGTCTCCGTGGTCATCAAGATCAACGGCGGCGCGAACTCCGGTCACACGGCCGGCGGCATCAAGCTGAACCTGCTCCCCGCCGGGGTCGTCGTCCGCGACGCCGCCCACCTGTGCATCGGCAGCGGCGTCGTCGCCGATCCGCGCAAGATCTGGTGGGAGGCCACGCCGCTGGAGCAAAAGGGCTACGCGGTGTTTTCGCGCCTGCTCATCGACGAGCGGACCATGGTCTCGGACCTCACCCACCGCCTGCTCGACCTCGCGTGGGAGGATTACCGCGTCAATGTGCTCAAGGAGGAACCGCGCGGCTCCACCGGCCGCGGCATCACGCCGGCCTACCTCGACGAGGTCGGCCAGCAGCAGATCACCTACGCCGATTTCCTGGCGGGCCCGAATTACTTTGCCCGCAAACTCGCCCAGCGCGCCGACCGCGCGGTCCGCATCATCCAGCACGTCTGCCGCGTCAGCGAGGCGACCTGGCACGGCTTCTTCGACAAGCTGACCGCCGCCGAGACCCGCGCCAACGACGAGGCGCTCCAGCTCGGGGTCTTCCCCGCCGCCGAGTTCGACTTCACCCAGTTCCGCGGCCCCGCGCCGTTCACGCTCAACCTGGAGCGGCTCACGGCCGTTTATTGGGAAGCCGGCACCCGGCTGGCGAAGAACATCGGCGAGGTCCGCGAACTCATCCTCCGCGAAATCGCAGCCGGCCGCACCGTCATCGGCGAATTCGGCCAGGCCTACTGGCTCGACAAGCGCCAGGGCTTCTCGCCCAACGTCACCGCCTCGCACACCTTCACCCCGGAATTTTTCGAAAGCGCCGGCATCCCCGTGCAGCGCATCCACACCATCGGCGTGGCCAAGGCCTACGACACGAAGGTGGGGACGCACACCTTCCTCACCCAGATGGACGACGCGCATCCGCTGGCCGTGAAGTTGAAGCAGATCGAGTTCGGCACCAGCACCGGCCGCCAGCGCATGGTGGGCTGGTACGATGCCGTCGAAAAGGGCGATGCCCTCCGTTACGGCGGCTACCAGGACGTGATGCTCAACAAGCTCGACGCCCTCACGCACTCCGGTGACTGGCACGGCGACCTGCTCATCTGCACCGCCTACGAGGATGCCACCGGCAAGCGATTCCCGCATGTGCCGCGCAACGAGGCGGTCCGCAAAACCCTGCGTCCGGTCTACACGCGGCACCCGGGCTGGGCGGAGGACATCTCCCAGGTCCGCACCTTCGCCGGCCTCCCGGTCAATGCCCGGCGCTATGTCGCCGCCATGGTCCGCAGCCTCCTGGAGGTGGCGTATGCCGGCGGCCCGCTGCCGGCCGCGGACAAGCTGCCCAACCTGCGTTACCTCGGCGTCGGCCCCCAGCCCTCGCAGATCATCAAGGACGTGCCCGCGACGTCCGACCTGATCAAGCTGCTCTGAGCCGTAACGATGCAGTCCACGCTGGACTGCCGCGATGGTTGCGAATCCGAAAGGTGGTTCTGTAGGCCGCCAGCTCGCTGGCGCTCTCAGAGCGGGAGCAAGCTCCCCGCCTACCCGCCGCACCGGCACGGCCGATCCGGTTCAACGCGGCGGCGCCACCGCGATGGTGACGCTCCCGACGCGCACCGGCAGCACGAGCTTGCAGCGGAACATCGCGCTCACGACGACCGGCAGGGCGAAGACCGCCGCCACCAGGCAGGACGTCACCAGGGAACCGCCCAGCAGGTAGCCAAGCAGCACCGACATGAGGCTGCCGCCGATGAAAAAGGCCGTGAAATCCCGTATCGCACTGAGCCCGACGATGCCCAGCACGGCCGCCGGCAGGGCCGCGGACAGGGGCAGCAGGACGAACAGCACGGCCAGCACATAACCGACCGGGGCGAACATCGCATCCGGTTTCCGCCGCGTCAGCATTTGCGGGATCAGTCCCACCAGCAGCAATCCCCCCAGCAGCACGACTGCCAGGGCCCGTGATTCGCCCGCCTCCGGGGCGATCGAGAAATCCAGCAGCCACGTCGCCGCGGCGGCGCGCAGCGCGTCAGCCCACAGCACGGGCTGCCAGCGCCACCAGGCATGCCGGTGCCGTTGCGCCGGGTCGCTCAGCTGGCTGTAGGTGCGGAGCTTTTGCCCGGTTGGAAAGATGCGTTCCGCGGGGTAATACAAAAGCACCACACACGGCAGAAAAATTCCCCACGTGATGGTCATGTCATCTGGCTAGCCCTGAAGCCGGTGACATCAAGGGTATATTACCGCCACTGCTTCAGGCCTAGTCCGAAAGGTAGGAGCCTGCTTGCAGGCGATGGATTGGCTGGGAGCGCGGGCGGCCCGCCCGCAATTTTTCTACGAAGGGGACGAGCCGTCCGCGCTCCCATCGCCGGCAAGCAGGCTCCTTGTGCATCCAACCAGTCGGCACGCTCCTAAAAATCCTGCAGCCGGCCCTCGCCCTGCCCGCGCTGCGGAGCGAGCCGCGCCATCACCTCGCCGAGCAGGTAGATTGAACCGGTCACGACCAGGACATCGTCGGGTCCGCCGACCGAGCAGCCGCCGCTGTCGGGGAAAAGTTTCGCCACCTCGCCGCGCTCGCAGCGGCCGGTGTAATCCGCCGGCACCAGGGCCATCAGCTCGTCATGGCTGCACGCGCGCGCCTGCTGCGGCACCACGAGATGCACTTCGCGCGCAAACCGGCAGACGGTCTCGATGAGGGGACGCGCCCGGGCCGCACCCAGCACCCCGGTGATGACCACCGGGCGCCGGCCGGTCTCGGCATAAAGATGCTGCAGGTTGACCGCCAGCACGGTGGCGCCCTCCGGATTGTGCGAGGCATCCAGAATCAGCAGCCGGCCGTCGAGTCGCACGCGCTGCCAGCGGCCGGGCCAGTCCACGTGATGCAGGCCGGCGGCGATGACCTCCGGGGTGATCCGCCAGCGCGCCGGCAGCGTCCGCGCCGCCAGGGTCGCGGTGGCCGCGTTCCAGCGCTGGTAATCGCCCTCGAGATTGGTGTGGGGATAGCGCTCAAGCTCCTCGCCGTATTCCGCCGCCACGGCGTGCACTTTTGCGCCCAGCTCGGCCGCCCGCCCGCGGATCACCTTCTCCGCCCCGGCCGGCATACGCCCGATGACCACCGGCCGGCCCGGCTTGATGATGCCGGCCTTTTCCATGGCGATCTTTTCAATGGTGTCGCCGAGGTACTCGCAGTGATCCATGCTGATTGAGGTGATGACGCTGACCTCGGGCGTGATGATATTCGTGGCATCGAGCCGGCCGCCCATGCCCACCTCGATCACGCCGATCTCGCAGCCGTGCCGCGCAAACTGCAGCAGCGCCATTGCCGTCATGAACTCGAAGAAACTGGGCCGGTCGTCGGGCTGGCCGTCGCTGATCTCATCCGCGATCGGCCGCAGTTCCCGGACATACTCGCAGATCTCGCCTTCGGTCAGTTTCCGGCGGTCCACCTGCACGCGTTCGCCCAGCTTCACGA
>JBIJDP010000354.1:0-3898 GCA_044344065.1 Opitutaceae bacterium | reverse complement strand
TGGTACGGCACGGTTCTGCCGCAGAATTACACGCTGGAGAACTTCGACATCGCCCTCGGGCACGACCTGACCGTGCCGGCCATCGCCAACAGCCTGAAGTTCGCCAGCATCTCCACGGTCATCGACCTCATCCTCGGCATCGCCATCGCCTACGTGGTCGTCCGCTCGAAGCTCGCCGGCCGGCAGATCCTCGACTTCCTCGCCATGATGCCGCTCGCCGTGCCGGGCCTCGTGCTGGCGTTCGGCTACCTTGCGATGTCGCAGGAGGGGAAGTTCTTCTCGTTCATCAACCCGGTGAAGGATCCCACCATTCTGCTGATCATTGCCTATTCCGTCCGCCGCCTGCCTTACGTCGTGCGCAGCGCCGCCGCCGGCTTCCAGCAGACCAGCGAGACGCTGGAGGAGGCCGCGCAGAACCTCGGCTGCCCGCCACTCAAGTCGCTCTTCAAGGTCACCCTGCCCCTCATCGCCGCAAACCTCATCGCCGGCGGCCTGCTGGCCTTCGCCTTCGCGATGCTGGAGGTCTCCGACTCCCTGGTGCTCGCGCAGAAACAGCTCTATTACCCGATCACCAAGGCGATCATGGAACTCTTCCAGCTGCTCGGCGACGGCAAGTTCATCGCCAGCGCCCTCGGCGTCTGGGCCATGGCCTTCCTCGGCGTGACGATTGTCGGCATGAGCCTGCTGCTGGGCAAGAAGCTCGGCGCCATCTTCCGGGTGTGAGTGCCATCCGGCCATGCTCCTGCTCCTCCTCGCCTCACTCGTCTGGGCCTTATCCTTCGGCCTGATCAAGGGCCAGCTCGCCGGCATCGATCCCACCGCCGTCGCGGTGCTGCGGCTGTTCTGCGCCCTGCTGGTCTTCCTGCCGTTTCTGCGCCGGTCCAAGCTGAACCGGCGCGCCCAACTCCGGCTCGCCGCCATCGGGGCCGTGCAGTTCGGCCTGATGTACATCCTCTACCTCCACGCCTTCGCACTGCTGCAGGCCTACGAGGTGGCGCTGTTCACCATCTTTACGCCGGTCTATCTCGCCCTGCTTGATGCCGCGCTGGAGCACCGCTGGGAGGTCCGGCACCTGCTCGCGGCCGGGCTTTCGCTCGGCGGCGCCGGCGTGCTGCTCTGGCGCACCGGGGTGGGTTCCGGGGCCGTCGGCGGCTTCATCCTCGTGCAGTTCTCCAACCTGTGCTTCGCCGCCGGCCAGCTGGCCTACAAGCGGGAGCGGCCGAAGCTCAAGGACGTCAGCGACGCCGAGGTGTTCGCGCTGCCCTATGCCGGCGCGCTCGCCGCCACGCTGGTCGCCTCGCTCTTCACGACCGACTGGACCGCGTTCCGGCTCACGCTGACGCAGGCCGGGGTCATCGCCTACCTCGGCATCGTCGCCTCCGGGCTGTGCTTCTTCTGGTGGAACCTCGGCGCCACCCGGGTCAACACCGGCACGCTCGCCGTGTTCAACAACGCCAAGATCCCGCTCGGCATCGCCGTGTCGCTCCTCTTCTTCGGCGAAAGCGCCAATCTCCCGCGCCTGCTGCTCAGCGCCGCATTGATGTTCGCCGCTGTCGGCGTCGCCGAGAACTGGTTCAGCCGGACCAAGGCAAGTTAACCACGGATCACACGGATGCCACGGATTGATATGGCCACAAATGGCTCGGAAAGCTCAAGAGGCCCGGTCCAGGCTTTCGGTTCTGTGCATTTTGCGCCTTATGAGGCAAATGACTTGGATTGATTGATCCGTGCCATCCGTGAAAACCGTGGTTAAACAAAAACTCCTGCCCACTTTCCATGACCCCCGTTACTCCCAACGTCGCCTCGCTCGGCAACTGGCTCCACTCCTGGGTGCAGCCCAATGGCGCCATCCATGGCTTCCATAATCATCCGGTCTGGGGTGTGAACCCCTACCGGCTTGCCGACTACACGGCCGGCCACACGACCTGGGCCTCGCCCTTCCTCGCCGGCCTCGCCGAGGCCGTCGCCCTGCGCCCGGACGCCCGCGCCAAGGCCCTGCTCGAGCGCCTGGTCAATTTCCAGACCACGACCTTCCTCCCCGACGGCCAGTACGATCACATCGGTTTCAACGCGGGCGAGATCTGCAAGCGGGGCCTCATCCACAACGCGCTGCCCAACGCCTCGCTCGGCCTCACCGCGTGCCGCACCCGCGACTGGCTCGCACCCAGGCTGCTCGACCAGATCAAGGCCGCCATCATCCGCAACCTCGACACCGGCTGCCTGCAGTACGGCAAGAGCGGCCGGCCCGACGCCAGTTCTGTCGCCAACCAGGACTACGCCCGCATCTGGGCCAAGCTGCTCTTCTACCGGGCCTTTGACGACCGCCGCTGGTACGATTCCACGCGCGAGGACATCGAGTACATGATCAAGACCTTCCACATCGCGGGCATGCCGGACCCGGACAGCGCCGGCACGTTGCGGATCCTGGGCGTGAAGGACATTCTCGAGCCTTCCGAATACTACGGCCTCATGATCTGTCCGCTCCTGCTCGCGGCCGAGATCTACGGGGAGGACCGCTACATCGACGAAGCCGCCAAACTCTGCCGCCACGTCGCCCGCTCGCACTGGATCGACGAACGCGGCCAGACCCGCTGTCACCGCATGTGGTACTACGCCGGCAACCGCTGGCACCTGAACCGCGGTCCGATGCTCATCGCCGGCATGGGCGACTCGCTCGAGGGCATCCAGCGCTACGTGCGCCTGCGCCCCGATGCGGAACTCGAGGCCTTCCTCGCCGCCTGCGACCGCACCTACACGACCTATCAGCATCCGCGCGGTTTCCTCGTGTCCGGCACCGGCTGGCAGAGCGAGGTGGACATCGCCCCGAGCACGGGCTGGCAGAGCCACGACTTCCGCCACCTGGTGCACCGCCATGGCGTCGATGCGGGATTCTGGGATGCGTTCTTCGCCCCCGATGACCGGACTTCCGTCCTCCTGGGCGACCAGTGCATGTGGGTTGAGCAGGGCCAGAACTGGGCCATCAGCGATTATCTCTGGCAATGCGTCTTCGGCCTCATCGGCCGCAAGGACTGCGTGCGCTTCGGTCCCGACCTCCCCGATTGGATCGAGGGCGGCTGGCATGCGCCCAAGAATTACACGATGGCCGCCAAGCCCGTCTTCATCAAGACCGACGACCACATCGCCCTCTGGACCGGCACCACGGAAAACCTGACGGTCACCTCCATCGCCCGGCATCCGTATGTCCCGGGCCCGGCGATGTCAGGGGCCTCGCGGGCGCCGTAAGTAGGGCGGGACTCTGAAATCGTAGCGCGGTCCTTCAGCCCGCGCTTGGTTCGCTTTACCGGCATTTAACGATCACGAACCAGTGCCGGCTGAAGACCGGCACTACGTCACCACTTCCAAATCCACCTGCACCGCGGCTGTCAGCCGGGTGATGGCCGACGCCACCACGCTCTCGGTCGGTCCCTCCGCCAGCAGCCGCAGCTTGGGCTCCGTGCCGGAGTAACGCACCAGGATCCGGCCCTGGGCGCCGAGTTCCTGCTCGATCTCAGTCATGGTCTTCGTCAGCGCGGGGCAATTCTCCAGTGGCCGCTTCTCCTTCACGATCAGCGCCGCGGTGAGCTGCGGGAATTTCCGCAGGCTGCGGCGCAGTTCGGAGAGGGGTTTGCCGGTGGCCAGCATGACCTCGAGCACGCGCAACGCGGCCACGAGCCCGTCGCCGGTCGGTGAAACATCCGCGCAGATGATATGGCCGCTCGATTCGCCGCCGAGCACCGCCCCTTCGGCCAGCATGCCCTCGATCACATAGCGATCGCCGACCGAAGTGCGCCGCACTCGGCCGCCGGCGGCCTTGATGGCGGCATCCACGCCGAGGTTGCTCTGCACGGTGATCACAAGCGTTTGCAGCTTCAGCCGGCCGCAGACGATGGCGTGGAGG
>JBIJDP010000351.1:0-3916 GCA_044344065.1 Opitutaceae bacterium | reverse complement strand
CAGCAGGACGAGACCGGTGCCGAAGAAGAAAAAGCCCATGCTCTTGGCGATCTTCTTGCGACCCTCCCATTCATCCCTCACGGCATAGTCCTCGAGGCGGCCGGAGGCGACGAGCCGGTCGTACCAGCGGCGGCGCTCATGCAGCATCTCGGTCTTCGAGATCCGGCCGGAGAAGATGACGGTGTCCATCGGGAATTTCTCGATCCGGAAATGCGTATTGAAGAAATGGAAGGTGAAGATGAAGCCCGCGGCCAGGAGGGCCTCGTCTGAGTGGATGACGTGGGCGATGTTGATGATCCAGCCGGGCAGGAAGAGCGTGAAGAACTTCGGGAACCAGAGGATCAGGCCGGACACGCCGATCATGAAGATGCCCCAGAACACCGCGAAGTAGTCGAAGCGCTCCCAGTAGGTCCAGCGGTCGAACTGCGGCTTCGGGCCCTTGCCGAAGAACCATTTCTGGTGGGCGACAAAGTCGTGCCAGTCCTGCAGCGAGGGCACCATTGAATCCGGCCCGAAGACGGCGCGGAAGAAGCGCATGGGCTCGATGCGGCCGGTCTCGGGATTCCGCACCATGTGGCGGCGGGTCCAGAGCGAGCCGATGAGCTCGACCAGGTGCAGGAAGAAGTAAAGGAACGTGATGATCGCCCCGAAGTGGTGGAGCGTGCGCGCCACACCGGCCCCGCCGAAGAGGTGGAAGATCACCTTCGCCCAGTCGGTGTAGTAGAACTTGAGCGGCATGCCCGTGATCACCAGGAGCAGGAAGCTCGTGACGACCAGCAGGTGCAGGAAGCGCTCGAAGGGCGTGAAGCGCGTATATTGCACGTCGTCGGCATTCTGCTTCACGATCGCCTCGCGGAAGGTCTTGGAGTCCGTGAGATAGAGATAGATGGACCGGAAGAGCCAGAACACCGTGTGCAGGCCGAAGAAGGAGAACGTGCCGATCAGCAACGCGGTCATGAAGAGGAAGACCTTGTTGAGGATCGGGTAGTTCTTGCTGTCCATCGGATTGGCGTGCGCCTGGAACTGGGTGAACTTCTCGTTCACGCCCGGGTGGCACTGCTGGCAGGTGGCGACGATCTTTTCCTTGGACAGGCGCGAGCGGCTGTCGCTGACCGGGAAGACGTCGTGGTGGCCGTGGCAGTCGTAGCAGGCGGCGACGGTGGAGGCGACGTTGGGCTGGCCGAGTGCCATGGCCTTGCCGTGGTAGGTGTCGCGGTAGTGGGCCAGCCGGTCCTCGTGGCACTTGCCGCAGCTTTGGTCGCTGAGCTGCTTGAAATGCGCCGTGGCCGGCTTCTCGATGTCATGGGCGCTGTGGCAATCGATGCATACGGGCCCCTTCGGGTCGCCCTTCACGAGCAGCTGCCCGTGCACGCTGGCGTTGTAGGTCTCCTCGATGCCGAGGTGGCAGGTGCCGCAGGTGGTGGCGATGTTGGCGTGATTGGAGCGCGAATCCTTGTCGATGCTGCGCTTGATGTCGTGGACGCCATGGCAGTTGTTGCAGGACGGCGCGACCACGAGGCCCATCTTGATCAGGGCCTGGCCGTGGATGCTGTCGGCGTAGTGCGCCGCCGCCTCGGATTTGCCCATGCGGTAGTCCGTCGTGAGCTTGGCGTCGTCGTGGCACTTGCCGCAGGTCTTGGAGAGGTTGAGCTTGAAGACCGGCGAATCGAGCTGCTTGACGGGCACCATGTCGTGCGTGCCGTGGCAACTGGCGCAGGAGGCGGCGTCGGACGCGCCCATCTTGTGGCTCATGCCGTGGATGCTGGCGGCGTACTGGTTGACCGCATCGCCATGGCAGGAGGCGCACTGGGCGGGAGGCAGATCGGAAGGATGCTCGGCCTCGGTGATCGTGACGTGGCAGTCGACGCAGTTGAGTTTGCCGTGGACGGACCTGGCAAAGAGCTCGGGCCGGACGCCGACCCATTCGGGCGGCAGGCCCTTCTTCTTCGGGATGAACTCGGCTTCATGGCAATCCATGCATTCGCTGTTCGGCACGGCGGGTGGCGCCTTGGTCACGGGGGCTTCCGGGGTCGCGGCCGAGGCCACGCCAAACCACAGCAGCCAGGCCGCCAGCAAGCGCACCAGCGGAGAACACAAAATCCGGGGAGCTTTCATAGGGTGCCGCAGTATGCAGATATTGCACAAGCGGTGCTACGCAGCCTTTGCGGAGTCTTGGCCGTTTCTTGCGCTGGAAGGTGCGGCCCCAAATCCCGAGCGAATCACGGCGACGCAGCAGGGTGGAAAACCAAGTAGGGCAGGTCTCAGACCTGCCCTACTGCAATCCCCACGCCCTTCCGCACTTAGTGCTTGGGTTGATCGCCGGACGGCTTGGCCGGATGGGCCTTGGCGGCTTCCTCCGCGGCCTTGATCTCCGCGAGCTGCAACGGGTGCTCCTCCAGCATCTCCTTCTCGGACATGCGCCCGGTCAGCCAGGCGAGGTTCATCGGATAAACCTCGGGGTTGAAGATCACGAAGTAGAAGTGCCAGACGATGATGGCGAGCGTGGCCAGGATGGCCTCGTAGAAGTGGACAATGCGGGCGACATCGAAGCCCAGCTTGGTGATGTAACCCATGGAGGTGTTGTCGAACCAGAGAATCACGCCCGTGAGGGCCATCAGGATCGTGCCCCAGGCCATCGCCCAATACTCGGCCTTCTCGATGTAGCAGAAGCGGCCGAAGGCCGGCTTGGTGGCGGCCAGCCCGAGGTTGTACTTGAGGACGGCCCACGGATCAGTGACATCGCGCCACTGCGGCAGCAGGTCCTTGAATAGCTTCCGGCCCGGCGCCGTGAAGGCGAGGTACCAGATATGCCAGACGCCGCTGAGGACCATGACGACGCCGGCGATGCGGTGCGTGAGGCCGCGCAGTGCGAAGGCCTGGTCGCTCAGCTTGCGGATGCCCACGACCCACCAGGCCTCGGGATAGCGCAGCATGAAGCCCGTCACGACCAGCAGCACGAAGCTGATCACCAGCACCGCGTGCTGCAGGCGCTCGTGCGCCGACATGCGCAGGTACAGCCGGTGCGCCACATGCTCCTCGACGATCTCGCCCTTCTGGATGGCGAGCTTGATGCGGGTCTTCTTGAGGAAATCGAGCAGGTTGTGCACCGCCATGCCGCCGACCACGACCACGATCAGGACGACGTAGATATTGGAGATCCAGTAGAGCCAGGGGGATTGGGCGCGGTCCTTCTCGCTGGCGTGCACCTGGCCCATGGCGAAGCGCGTGTTCGCGCCGGGGTGGCACTCGCCGCAGGTCTTGTAGAGGTTGCTCTTGTGGACGGTGGACGTGGGGTCGTTCTGCGACTTGATGGCGTGGTCGCCATGGCAACTGGCGCAGTTCACCACCTCGACCGCCCCACCCCGCACGGCCAGGCCGTGGTAGCTGTCGGTGAAGGTGTTGAACGTCTCGCTGGACAGGCCGTAGCGCTGCGACAGCCGCACGGAGGAGTGGCACTCGGCGCAGACCTGCTGCGCGAGATTGCTCTTGTGCACCGGCGAGGTCGGATCCGTGTGCCGCTTGATGTCATGCTCGCCGTGGCAGCTGGTGCACGCGGCCGAGTCGAGGTTGCCCTTGGCGAGCGCCGTGGCATGCACGCTGGACCGGTAATGATCCGCCTCCTTGGCGTGGCACTTGGCGCAGGTCTCGGTGAGGTGGATGCGGTTAACCTTCGCGTCGGCCACCGCGGCCTTGTTCATGGCGTGCGCCCCGTGGCAGTCCACGCAACTGGCGGCATCGGCTTTGCCTTCCGCCAGCGCCGCGCCGTGAACGGAGTGGTCGAAGCCGGAAACGAATTTCGCGCCGAGGTGCGACAGGCCGGCCACCTCCACGTTGCTGACGTGGCAGGATTCGCAGAGTTTGACCTGCGCCAGCTTCAGGGTTCCGGCCGCCAGCGCGGGATCGGCCTTGGTGACAT
>JBIJDP010000350.1:0-3920 GCA_044344065.1 Opitutaceae bacterium | reverse complement strand
ATGGCACCGCCTCGCGCCTGCCTTCCGGTCTTCTCTTCGTCCGCCGCGCAGCCGGCACGGGCGAACCCGCCCGCGCCGGCCAGGAAATCATCGTCCATTATGACGGCCGCCTGCTCGATGGCCGGCGTTTCGACAGCTCCTACGAAAGCGGCGTGCCGTTCACGTTTCGCGTCGGCGCAGGCCAGGTCATTGCCGGTTGGGACGAGGTCTTCCAGCTCATGCGCAAGGGCGAAAAACGCACCCTGGTCATCCCCTACTGGCTCGCCTACGGCGTCAACGGCCGCCCGCCCAAGATCCCGCCGCGCGCCACCCTGGTCTTCGACGTCGAGGTGCTCGACATCCGCTGACCCCGATCTCTTGTAACGTATTGCGTTACAAGTCATGACCCAGGCCGAACGCATTCTGCTCGCGGAAAAAACCGTCGCCGCCACGGTGCGCCGGCTGCCGGCCGATCTGCGTCCCCTCGCCCGCGCCGTGCCGGTCCTCTACGAAAAGGCCCCCAAGGACGACGTGCTGGCCGAGGGCTTCGAACCCGATATCCTGGGCCTCTTCAGCGGCAGCGCCCATGGCACCGAGTTCGACGGTTCCCCGCCGGCCCCGCCCCGCATCCTGCTCTACCTAGACAATCTCTGGGATTTCGCCGAAGGCGAATCCGAGGCTTTCCGCGAGGAGGTGCGCCTCACCTACCTGCACGAACTCGGGCACTACTTCGGCTGGGACGAGGATGAACTCGCCGCACGAGGGTTGGAGTAGCGACCCAGACCGGATCAGCCACAAAGAACACAAAGGAATCTGCCGCGGATGAGGCGCCCATAGGCGCGCGGGCGAGCATTCCAACCGGACGGCCCTTTGTGTCCTTTGCGGTTAAGGCCTGGGTCGCTTCCGGCGCGGGTACTTCCCCGGGAACCCCTTGCAATCCGCGCTTTCCAATCCACCACCGCCCTGCTTAGTGTCGGGTTCAAGTCTATCGCTCCCACCCATGAAGAAACTTTTCCTGCTGTCCCTTTTCGCCTCATTCTGCGCGATCGCACCGGTGCATGCCGCCTCCCGGGGTGACTCCATCGAGAAAATCGAATCCTGCGAGGCCATCCTGCAGGAGTTCATGGCCGATCCCGCCCTGGCCATCCCGCCCGAGGTGTTCCGCAAGGCCCGCGGCATCGTCATCGCCAACCAGGCCCGTGGCGGCTTCGTCATCGGCGTGAAGGACGGCTATGCCGCCATGATGGTCCGCCGGGCCGACAACACCTGGAGCCTGCCCGTGATCCTCTCCTCCGGCGAAGGCAGCCTGGGCTTCCAGCTCGGCTTCACCAAGATCGAGACCATCTACATCCTCACCGACGACGCGACCCCGCGCATGTTCTTCCGCAACCGCTTCCACGTCGGCGTCGACGCCAAGGCCGTGGCCGGCCCGAAGTTCGCCGAACGCGAACACATCGACGACAAGGTGCTGTCGAACCCCGTCCTCGTTTACACCCGCAACAAGGGCCTGTACGCCGGCCTGTCCGTGAAGGGCGGCTGGTTCGCGCGCAACGACGACGCCACCGACGCCCTCTACAACACGACCTTCACCCTGCCCGAGATCCTCTACAGCGACTGGCTGCAGGCGCCCGAGGATGTCGTGCCGCTGATGAATCTGGTCAAGTCGCTCGCGCCCTGATCGTCGCCAGCCGACATGCCGGCCAATCCGATCCTCGGCGGCGGCGGTTTCCACCATGTCTGCGTGAAGACGCGCGACTGGGCCGCCACCATGCGGTTCTACTGCGCCGGCCTCGGCTGCACCGAGAAGATCGCCTGGAGTGCGGCCCCGAAGCGCGCCGTGATGCTCGATGCCGGCGACGGCAACTACATTGAGGTTTTCGAGGACCTGGCCTGGGCGCCCCCGCCGGAGGGGCCTGTCGCCCATTTTGCCCTGCGCACCACCCGGCTCGACGCCGCGGTAACCCACCTGCGAGCGATGGGAGTGCCTATCACCGTGGAGCCGCGCGATGTGACCATCGCGACCACCAACGGCGTCGGCCCGGTACCCGTGCGCCTCGCCTTCTGCACCGGTCCGAATGGCGAGAGTGTCGAGCTGCTGCAAAACACGCTGACGTGAACCCGGCCCCCGCCACTCCTCCGCCCCAGCCGGGCCGGGGCGTTCTCGTCGCCGCCGTTTTGCTGGTGCTGCTCGGTTTTGTCCTGTTCGCCACCGGCATGATCGCCGGCCTGCGCACCGACGGCCCGGCCCGCGACGCGGTCGTGCTGGGCTGCGCTGCCTGGCAGGTCGCCACCGCCGGATTTCTCTGCACGCTCGCCGGCGGTTTGTGGCTGAAGCGGTTGGTGTAGCGGAGATCCTGGGAGCGCGACCGCCCTCGGTCGCAATTATCCGCCAGCCGGTGCGTCACCAAAAATTCAGCGCCATGCAGCGAAACGGGCCGTACTCATGGAGGCATTGAACCCATGCTCATAATTGCGACCGAGGGCGGTCGCGCTCCCAGGGCTCCTCACCCGCGCACATCGCGAAGCCAGGCGATCAACTCCGCCAGCGCCGCCTCGGCCACGATCGCCTGCGTCTCCACGCGCTTTGAGCCGAGGCATTCGATGCAGCCGTGCCGCAGCAGGGGTTGCCCTTTTTTCTGCCTCCAGGCCACCGCCCACCAGGCAAAGGGCGCCTCAACTCCATCCTTGGGTGCCGGCTCCGCATAGCCCGTCGTCGCCACGGCGAGATCGCTCCCGAAAAGCTTGAGCGCCCCGCGCGCCATCTGCTCCGCCACCTGCGCCGAGACGCAGTTCACGGCCCTGGCCTCCGCCCGGTTCACGCCGAGGTGCTTCACCTTCTGGTCCAGACTGTAGGCCGTCACGCCGCCGAGGAAATATTCCGACGATCCCGCAACCGCCGCGATCCGCGACTGCACCTGCCCCGCCGTGAGGCTTTCGGCCACGGCCAGGGTAAGCCGCGGCCTTTGCAGCATGAGTTCCTTCAGTTCCTTCGCCGCGGTCTTCATTTCAATTCCACGCCCACGGGACAGTGGTCGCTGCCCATGACCTGTGGCTCGATCCACGCGCGCTTGAGCCGCGGCTGCAGGGCCGCCGACGCCATCACGTAATCGATCCGCCACCCGATGTTGCGCTGCCGCGCGCCCGCCCGGTAGGTCCACCAGCTGTAGTGCCCCGGGCCCTTTTCAAAATGGCGGAACGTGTCCACGAATCCGGCCTTGAGATAGTCGCGAAAGCCCGCGCGCTCCTCGTCGGAAAACCCGGGGTTGCCCACGTTCTCCTTCGGCCGGGCGAGATCAATCTCCTCATGCGCCACATTGAGGTCGCCGCAGAAAAGCACCGGCTTCTTCTTCTCCAACTTGCGGGCATACGTCAGCAGGGCGTGGTCCCATTCCTGCCGGAATACAAGGCGGGCCAGTTCCGGCTGCGCGTTGGGCACATACACGCCGATGACGTAGCAGTCGTCGAACTCCGCCGTGATAGAGCGCCCTTCCGCATCGTGCAGCGCCGAGCCGAGGCCCGTGGTGACCGCCAGCGGCTTGCGCCGTGTGAACAGCGCCGTGCCGCTGTAGCCCTTCTTTTCCGCGGCGTTCCATACGACCTCGTAACCCTTCGGCCAGGCCACGTGCTGCACGTCTCCCAGGGTGGCCTTGACCTCCTGCAGGCAGATGACGTCTGCGCGGGACGCCTGCATCCAGTCCAGCAGTCCCTTGCCCAGGGCGGCGCGCACCCCATTGACGTTCCAGGAAACGAGTTTCATGCGCGGAGAGTCTCACGGGCGGGGCGATGCAGCGCCACATTTTTTCCGGAGCCTAATGTCGTTCACTGCCAATATGGGACTCACGCGGAGGCGCGGAGCGCGCAGAGGAGTTAAACCACTGATTTTCACTGATGAGCACTGATGAAATCATCAATTCGACCATTTAACTGATAATAAGTGTACA
>JBIJDP010000349.1:0-3929 GCA_044344065.1 Opitutaceae bacterium | reverse complement strand
TGAGCACCCAGGCCCAGATGATGCGCTCCACTAGGCCCCACTTAACGGCGCTGAGGCGCTTGGAGGCGCCGACGCCCATGATGGAGGTGGAGATGACGTGGGTCGTCGAGAGGGGTACGCCGATCGTCGAGGCGCCGTGAATGATGAGCGCGGCGGTGGTCTCGGCGGCGAATCCATGGATGGGCTGCAGCTTCACCATCTTGTGGCCCATGGTGCGGATGATGCGCCAGCCGCCGGCGGCGGTGCCGGCGGCCATGGTGAGTGCGCAGGAAATCATGACCCAGCGGGGCACTTCAAACACGGGCGTCTCCAGGAAGGCGATCGCGGCGGGCAGGTCCTTGAAAATCCCCGCCTGGGTGCCGGTGAAGAGGGCGAGCGTGATGATGCCCATGGTTTTCTGGGCGTCGTTCGAGCCGTGGCTGTAGCCCATGAAGCCGGCACTCACGAGCTGGGCCTTGCCGAAGATCAGGCCGACGATGCGCGGGGTTGCCTTCCGCAGCACGGCCATCAGCAGGAACATGAGGATGGCGCCGATCGCAAAGCCGAGGAACGGCGAGGTGAACATGGGCAGCACGATCTTCGGCCACAGGCCGCTGTGCCCGCCATGGCTGTCAATGACGTGCCACTTGAGCGCGCTCCAGTTGCCGCCCGACGAGGCCATCGTCGCTCCGCAGAGTCCGCCCACCAGGGCATGGCTCGAACTCGAGGGCAGGCCGAGCCACCAGGTCAGCAGGTTCCAGACGATCGCGCCGAGCAGGGCGCTGAGCACCGTGGTCATGTTGACGAAACTGGTATCCACCAGTCCCTTGCCGATGGTGGTGGCCACCGCCGTGCCCATCAGTGCACCGAGCAGATTCCAGAAAGCCGCCCAGGCCACGGCCTGGCGGGGCGTCAGCACCTTCGTCGAGACGACGGTGGCGATGGCATTGGCCGTGTCGTGAAAACCGTTGATGTACTCGAAGACGAATGCGGCCAGCAGAACGAGCAGGAACAGCGTCATGGGGACGGGTGGACGCGGCTCAGGAGTACTTCAACACGATCTGGACGACGACATTGCCGGCATTGCGGCAACGGTCCACGGCGCGTTCCACCAGTTCGTAAATTTCCTGCAGGATGACGAGTTCCTTGGCGTCGCACGGTCCGTGATAAAGCTCCTTCAGCAGGTCGAGCATCACCTTGTCGGCCTCGCCCTCGGCGTACTGCAGGCGGTCGTTGGCCTCGCGGATGCGCTCGATGTTGGTGCCGCCGCGCAGTTCCTTGACCATGAACACCACGGCATCCGAGGCCACTTGCAGCAGTTCCGCCTGCCGCTGGAAGGCGGAGTATGGGACTTTGCCGGGATAGATGGATAGCCGCTCGACGATTTTCTCGACCGACTTGGGTATGCGGTAGAGGGCGAAGGAGAGCGCCTCGATGTCCTCGCGCTCGAGCGGAGTCACGAAGGTCTTGCTCAGCGCTTCCGTCATTTCATGCCGGACCCGCTTTTCCTTGCGCCGGCTCTGGACGAATTCGTCGAGGTTGGCAGGGGAGGCGCCGGCGCCCAGGTGCTTCAGGTAAGTGCCGAAAAGGGTGACGCTGGTATTGGCCGCATCCGCCCCCTCCTCAAGCAGGTCGTAAAACTTATCCTCTTTGCCGAATAGCTTTTTGAGCGAGAACATGCGCCTGTTTGACTAGGGGTGAATTGGACAAACGTGCAACCAATCATTCTGCCAACTTCTAGGCCCGTCCGCGCAACCGGGCCCACAGCAGGCCCGTATACTCATATACCGCCTTCGTGCTGCGCTCGAGGCCGCTGAGGTCGCAGGTCCAGTCGTTCCAGCGGAAATTCGGGTTGGGTTTGGTGACAAAATCCGTGGGGCAGGGGACCGGGGCGAGTCCGTGCCGGCGCATGAGGGCGACGGCGCGGGGCATGTGCGAGGCGGAGGTCACGAGGGCAAACGGCTCCGGGCCGAGCAATTCCGCCAAGGCACGGACCTCGTCCTCGGTGTCGCGGACGTTTTCCAGCAATTGCAGCCGTCCGGCCCCGGCCCCGAGCCCGCGGGCCGCCCCGGCCAGGACGGCGGCATGGGTGGCGTAGCCGGGCTGGCCCGGCCCGGTGCAGATCACCCTGGCTTGTGGCAGCAGATGCGCGAGGCGCACT
The DNA here is from genome assembly GCA_044344065.1 of Opitutaceae bacterium. GTDB lineage: Bacteria > Verrucomicrobiota > Verrucomicrobiia > Opitutales > Opitutaceae > UBA2377. Next base: position 1,789 of record JBIJDP010000349.1, on the reverse strand, counting down.
CCCTCAGCGATCCGGGCAAGGGCCGAGGAGCTCAGCCGGTGCGAATCGGCCAGTCCGGGTGTATCCGTATGGCCGCCGCCGAGCACCACGATGGTCCGGCAGGCAGCCAGGTCCTGCGGCAGCGATGCGCTGGCCGCCAGTTCCGGGATGGCGGGATAGCGGTATTCCAAGGGGCGGAGCAGCGCCATACCTGTCTGTTTGTGGCTCAGGACCAGCAACAACCCCAGTCCAGTCAATGCCAGGCCGCGCCCCAACCGCACCCGGCGCGTGAAAACCGCGAGGAGGGTTCCGACGAGTATAAGCATCACGCAGAACTGCAGTGGCATTAGAAAGTAAGAAACGGCTTTCTTTAGTGCGAAGAGCATGGACGGGAAATGGTGGCGGCTGACCACCGGCAGCCGGTGTATTGGGGTGAAACCCCGGCCGGGGAACGAGCCAATTATGCGCAGGTGCCGACCTGGCGCTTCCTGCCAATCGCCGCATCGCGAATGCCAAGATATGCGCAGCAGGGGACCGCATTTCTTGGCATTCTGATTGCGGCCCGCGGGACCACTTCCAAAGGGCCATCCATACCATGCCCAGCCAGTCTGCCACTCCCGTTTTCGCCACCTGTGATGCCAACGAGGCGGTCGCCTCCACGGCCTACCGGCTCAATGAGCTGGTCGTGATCTATCCCATCACGCCGTCCTCACCCATGGCGGAATTCTGCGATGAATGGTCCGCCGCCGGACGCAAAAACCTCTGGGGCGAGATCCCGCGCGTGGTCGAGATGCAATCCGAGGGCGGCGCCGCCGGCGCCGTGCATGGCGGCCTGCTCGGCGGCGCGCTCACGACGACCTTCACCGCCTCGCAGGGCCTGCTGCTGATGATCCCCAATCTCTACAAGATTGCGGGCGAACTGCTGCCCTTGACCCTGCATGTGAGCGCCCGCGCGCTCGCCGCCCAGGGCCTTTCGATCTTCGGCGACCACTCGGACGTCATGGCCTGCCGCGCCACGGGCTGCGCCCTGCTGTGCAGCAACTCCGTGCAAGAGGCGCATGACCTCGCCCTGATCGCCCACACCGCGAGCTACAAATCGCGCATCCCCTTCATCCATTTCTTCGACGGTTTCCGGACGTCGCATGAGGCGCAGAAGATCACCATGCTCTCCGATGCCCACATCCGCGCCATTGTGCCGGAGGAGGACATCGCGTCCTTCCGGGCCCGGGCCATGTCGCCGGATCGCCCCACTGTTCGGGGCACGGCGCAGAACCCCGACGTTTATTTCCAGGGCCGCGAGGCGGTGAACCGCTTCTATGATGCCCTCCCGGGCATCGTGCAGGGTGTCATGGATCGCTTTGCCGCCGTGACCGGCCGGTCCTATCATCTGTTTGAGTACCATGGACATCCCGAGGCCGAACGCGTGATCATCGCCATGGGCAGCGGCATCGAGACCATCGAGGAGACCGTCGACTGGATGGTCGCCCGCGGTGAAAAGGTCGGTGTCATCACCGTCCGCCTGTTCCTCCCCTTCCACCTGAAATCGTTTCTCGCGGCGCTGCCCAAGTCGGTCAAGGCGATCGCCGTGCTCGACCGCACCAAGGAGCCCGGTTCGATCGGCGAGCCGCTTTATCAAAACGTGCAGTCGGCCCTCGCCGAGGGTCGCTCGCCGCTGGCCGGTTCGCCCCGCGTGGTCGGCGGACGCTACGGCCTCGGCTCGAAGGAATTCACCCCCGGCATGGTCAAGGGCGTGTTCACGCACCTCGTCGGCTGGGAGCCGCAGAACCATTTCACCGTGGGCATCATCGAC
>JBIJDP010000348.1:0-3931 GCA_044344065.1 Opitutaceae bacterium | reverse complement strand
CGAGCCTTACTCCCGAGATGCGCCAGATCATCGTCGACCGGATCATCACCCAGGAGTAAAAAAACCCGCGCAACACCATGGTTGCGCGGGTTTTAAATTGGCGGGATTGACGGGACTCGAACCCGCGACCTTCTGCGTGACAGATAGAACAGCCCCGGTTAGAGACCGAACGCCGGCATCGGCTTCCCTCTGAGAATGTTTCAAGAGAGGTGCCGTCGTGTCCCCCGAATCGTTCGTGTTTCGGATTTGTCGAACTTTTGTCGAACCCTGATCAGCCCGTCCCGAGAGCTGGCGCGCCAGGCGGTCGGCACGGATTAAAGAGGGTGAGTTCCTTTGTTATACAGTAGGGTGCAAACTCAATTCCCTTTCGCCCTCCCTGACATCGACGCTGCAACGAGCGCCTTCATCAAGGAATCCTATCCCCTCGGTGAAGCCCAGCGCTTGGTGCGCATGAGCCGAACCGGATTCTTCCGCTTCCGCGGTGAGCATGGCATTGGGGTGGCCACGGGACGGAAAGTGAATGGTGCCGAGATCGTCTGTGGGCTCGAACGCGCCCGTGGTCTACCCGGCAAGGGCCCGTTCCTGTCCCTTCGCGACTATGCGGCGAAGCTCATGACGCGCGAGGAGGTCGGCCTGCACTTCGGCTTCAAGGTCACCTCGCTTTACAAGCTGCGGGTCCGGCACCGGGTGCTCCTGCTCCCGGGCGGAATCTTCCACTGTGACGACATCATCGCTGCACTCGAGGCTGAGCGGCGCGGGGAGCTTCCACAGTCGCTTTCGCGACGAATGCCTCAACCGCGAGCAACTTCGGAACCTGACCGAAGCCCGCGTGGTCATCGAAGACTTCCGCCAGGACTACAACTCCTCCCGCCCGCACAGTTTCCTCGGCTACCAATCGCGGCAGGGCTTCGCGGCACAACTCAATCCTTCAATCCCTCGCTCCGGCCGGCCTACGGCCTCCCTCCGCGAGGGATTACCAACTCCATTTTGCTCAGCCATATCAACCCACCGCCCGGACTAACACTCACACCGGTCCCAATTCCGCGTCCCTGTCAAAACGCCGCCCATCGCTAGTTTGCGAGTACCATCGCCAAGTGAAGCGGACCCCATCCGTTGGACCGCGGATCGAGGAGATTAAGCTAGGATATGACTTGAGGGTGTGGTGACGCCGAATATTATTCAATTTGTTGTTGGGCTTACGGGAGGAGACCGACATCCTGCCCTTCCTGCGCCTGAATCGCAGACCATTTTAGCAAACATGGCCGATCCGATTTCGATTGTGATGCGCTCTTTCAATGACGGACCGCTGATCGGCGGGACGCTTCGCGCCGTGCATGCCCAGGCCTGGCCGGGCGGCGTGGATCTCGTCCACATCGACTCCGGCTCGAAGGATGACACTGTGCCGATTATCCGCAGCTTCAATCCCCGCGTGTTCATCCAGATCCAGCCGCACGAGTACGTGCCGGGCCGGGTGCTCAACCGCGGCATGCGCGAAGCGCGCGGCGAGTGGGTGGTGTTTCTCAACTCCGATGCCGAGCCCGCCGACAACCGCTGGCTCGCCGAACTGCTCGCCGTGGCGCAGTCTGACCCGAAGATCGGCACCGTCTTCAGCCGCCAGATCCCGCGGCCGGACTGCCAGGCGGTTTATGCGCACGACTACGATCGTTGCTTTGGCCCGGAGCGCGAATCAAAGGCTTGGGACCATTTCTTCAGCATGGTGAGTTGCGCCGTGTACCGGCCGGCTTGGGAAGCGCAGCCGTTCCGCGAGGACCTGCAATACGCCGAGGACGACGAATGGTCCCGCCGCCTCAAGGTCCACGGCTGGGGCGTGGCCTTCGCGGAGAAGTCGATCGCGATCCACTCGCACAACTACACCCTGCGGCAGGCCTACAGGCGCGCGCATGGCGACAGCTTTGCCGCCGCCGCCACGCAACCGCAGAACCGGCCCAAGTGGAGCAACTGGATCTACGGCGTCGGCTTGGCGTGGTTGCGCGACGCGGCCCGCGAGTGGAGCTGGGGGCGTCGCCATGGGAAGCTCGGCGGCTTTGTCCACGCCTGCGCCGTGCGCCTGGCGCAGCGGCTTGGCAAGACCGTGGGCTTTCGCCGCGGCTGGCGGCATTACCACCAAGGCTCTGCCACCGCCAAATGAGCGCCCGCACCACCATTGTCTCCGCCTGCGATCGCAATTTCATCTGGGGCGCCTATCTGCTCGCGGCCAGCACCGGGCGCTTCCTGCCATCCACGCCGCTGCACCTGCTGCAGACGGGGTTTAACGAGGACGACATCGCACTTTTCCGCCAGTTTCCGAATGTGCGCGTGCTCCCGCTTTCGGATACGAACCGGCGCAATGTCTGCAACCGCAAGGCCGAGGCGATGCTCTCAGCCGACACGGAGTTCATCGCCTGGCTCGACGCCGACTGCATGGTCGTCGGCAATATCGCGCCGCTCCTCGAACCGCCCAATGGCGAGTTCGCAATCCGCCTGCGTGAACCATGGGAAAACACCTGGGTGTGGCGGAACCATTATGCTGCGGACGAGGACCGCGGCGGCATTCCGCGTGCGGTGACCGAACGCTGGCGGGCGGACGTGGGCCAGCTCGACGTCCCGCGGCTCGAAACCACCTGTGTCACCAACGTGATCGTGCTGCACCGGCGGCACCGGGCCTTCGTGACCGAATGGCAGAGCCAGATTTCCAAGGTGCTGCCCGCCGCCGACACCGGCGTGGTGGACGCGGGCAACCCGGCGTATTTCATGACGGATGAATCGGTGTTGAGCTCGCTGCTGCTGTTCTCGCGGCAGGCGCCGCCGGTTGGAGAGTTCAACCTGAACCGCGATCCCGCCGCCCATGTCGCGCACTTTGGCGCGAATCCCAAGCCCTGGGTTCGCTGGCGCCTCGGCGTGTGGTATTGCCACCGGCACATCATCGACCTGCTTGACTGGGCCCGCACCCACGGTCACCGCACGCCGCCGGTGCCCTGGAGCCTGCGGCGTTCCAACCGCTGGGCCGCCTACCTGCTCGCGGTGGCTGGAGACTGGCGCGCCCGGGTACGGGCGCTCGGCGGCCGGCTGAGGCCGCGGAGGCGCGCCGGATGAAAATCCTCGTCGTCAGCAATCTCTACCCACCGCATGCGATCGGCGGCTACGAGGAAAGGTGCCGGCAGATCTGCGATGCGCTGCGGGCGCGCGGCCACGACCTTCGCGTGCTCACCTCCACCCACGGGGTCGGCGCGGAGGCGACCGAGGGTCACGTGCACCGCCGGCTGCGCATCCATGGGTTCTTCGGCCACCCGTGGCTCGGCGTGCGGCGACTTTACGGACTAGAGGCGCACAACCACGCCGTACTGCGCGCGGAGCTGGCTGATTTCACTCCCGACGTCGTGCATGTCTGGAATCTTGGCGGACTCAGCAAGGCGATGATGCTGACCTTCCAGGATTGTGGCCGGCCCGTCGTCTACGACGTGTCGGACCACTGGATTGCGCGAAGCCTGCGGGCTGATGTCTGGCTGCGCTGGTGGAACGGCGAGGCCGGAGGAGCCGGGGCGAAATTCGTCCGCAGCCTGCTCAGGGCGACGGGACTCGCGGCACGTGTCCGGCGGCGGGCGCCGTTTGCGCCGTGGGCCGGGTTGGAGTTCGGGCGGATCTATTTTTGCAGCGACGCGCTGAAGCAGATTACCGTGCGCGCCGGCTGGCCCGTCGGGCACGCCGCGGTGATCTACTGTGGCGTCGAGACGGCGAAGTTTGCGCGCCGCCCGGCGGATCCGCGCTGCACGCGCCTGCTCTTCGTTGGCCGGCTGAACGCCGACAAGGACCCGCTCACGGCCGTGCGCGCGCTGGCGCGCTGCGTGCGGGACGGGCGCACCGACCTGACCCTCGACCTCTACGGTCGCGGCGACGACGCCTATGTGGCGGATCTGCGCGCGGCGGCGGCGGC
>JBIJDP010000347.1:0-3953 GCA_044344065.1 Opitutaceae bacterium | reverse complement strand
ATCGCCGCGGAAACTGATCGTGCGCACCGTGTCGAATCCGCGCGGGATGGCCGCGACGGCCATGATGTAGGGCACGACCAGCGGCCGGCGCGGATCGAGCCGCACGGCGGTCGGAATGCCGCGCCGCGACACGGGATTGGGCGCGGCGGAGGCTGCGAGGCCGAAATGGAAATTGCTCGTGACCTCCTCGAGACCCAGCACCGCCCGGTGCCGGCTGCTCCACGGCGCATAGTGCCGGCCGCCGTTGGAATGCCACATCACCGTCGAGGCGAGCATGCGCGGATCCTTGAGGGCGAACCATACGTAGCGTTCCTCCGGGAAGGTCACGGAGGTCCAAGCACAGGGTGTGTCCGCCCGCGCCGAGAGCATCACGAGATCCTCGAAGCCCGCCCGCGCCGGATAGCCCGTGAGATCGGTGGTCCCGCCCGCGGCCAGCGGCACACGGCGCAGGTCGCGGAACACCGCCCCGCGCTTGAGCGAATTGTACCCGCCCAGCGCGGGATCCTCGAACTGCTCCGGGCACACCTGAGCAAAACGCCACGGACTGAGGGCGATGCGCCCGGACCCGGGGGCTGCCGGAAACTTCAGCGTGGCGTGATGCCCGAAGGACATTAGTCCGCTCATGCCGTGAAATTCATGCCGGAGGTAGAGGTTCGTCTCACCCGGACGCAGGGAGATGCGTTTCACCACGCGACCGGGGCGCACGCGGGTTTTCAACTCCGCCACCAGGGTGGCCGGATCCGATTCGCGGCCGCACAGCTTCCAGGCGCCCTCGGCCGTCTCACCGTGGGGTGGATGGTTTTCGCCGTGCCAGGGCCGCGGGCCGCTGCCGAAGGGTGCGCAGAAAAAATCACCGCGCAGGGGTTTGAGCACGCCGGGCGAGCCCTTGGGCAGTTTTTCCCCGTGCCAGGGCGCGATCGCGAAGGGCTGCACCGGCCCGGCGGCGGTCTGGAAGGTCACCGGCGCCAGGTGCCCGCCGCGACAGGTGACGAACGCCTCCACGCAGTCCGTGGCGAGCCGCCAGGAGGGTTGATCAAATACGGTCTGCCGCTTCAGCCCGGTTGATTTCATGATCGGACATTATGACGGCCAATCGGGCCGGTGGCGAGTCTGCGGGGGCCTTATGCCGCTGTATTAGCCCCTTCCTCCAAGGCGATTACGGTGAGTTACGCGGCGTGGTTGCATTTGATATGGGCGGGGATTCCGATCCCCGCCTTCCCTCCTTTGCAGCGCTAGAATCCAATCTTTCTCGTTCTCTTTCTCGGCTCGGATAAGTGGGCGCATGATTGCGACCGAGGGCGGTCGCGCTCCCAGGCGGGAATCGGATTCACCGCCCACCCAATCGTAAACCGCCCCGAGGGTTGCATCAACGCCGCCGTTGCCTACCCTCCTTCCCATCGCATGTTTGGCCTTCCCGTCGAGATCCTGCTCATCTGCCTGCTGGTGATCGCCAATGGGGTGCTGGCCATGGCCGAAACCGCCGTGGTTTCTTCCCGCAAGGCCAAGCTCCGGCGCCAGGCCGAGTCCGGCAATCCCGCGGCCAGGCAGGCCCTCGCCCTCGCCGCCAATCCGGCCCGCTTCCTGGCCCTCGTGGAATTCTGGCTGACCCTTAGCGGCATGATCGCCGGCGTGCTCGGCGGCACCCGCCTGGCCGGCCCGCTCGGCGACCGGCTGGCCCAGACGCCCTGGCTGGCCCCCTACGCCTCGGCTCTCGCTTTCGTCATCGTGACCGTGGGCCTCACGGCCTTCATCCTGCTATTCGGCGAACTGGTCCCGAAGCGCATCGGTCTGGCCCACCCGGAAAAGGTCGCCGGCCTGCTGGCCGGCACGATGCGCCTGCTCGCCTGGCTGGCCGCCCCGTTTCTGCGCATCTTCGAACTCGCCACCGAAGCCATCCTGCGGCTCATCCGGGTGCGACCCGATCCCGCCGAGCCCGGGGTGAGCGAGGACGAGGTCCGCGCCCTGGTGGAGCAAGGCCTGCACGCCGGTGTCTTTCAGCGCGCGGAGCAGCAGATGGTGGAAGGCGTGCTCACGCTTGACCAGCGGCCGGTCACGAGCCTGATGACCCCGCGGCCGAAGATCGTCTTTCTCAATCTCGACGACTCCGAGGAGGTCAACTGGCGCAAGATCGTCACCAGCGGACACTCGCACTTCCCGGTCTTTCACGGCAACCGCGACCACGTGGTCGGCATGGTTTCGGTCAAGGCCATCTGGGCCAACTCCGCCATCGGCCTGCCCTCCACACTGAAGAACCTCCTGGTCGCGCCTCTGTCCGTACCGGAAACCCTCAACGCGGCCCAGCTGCTCGAGCAGTTCCGGAAAACGGGCAAGCACATCGCCATTGTCACCGACGAGTTCGGCGCCGTGCAGGGCCTGGTCACCCTGATTGACGTGCTGGAGGCCATCGTTGGCGACCTGCCCGACCACGGTCCGCGGCAGGCCCAGGCCGAGGTGCGGCGCCGGGAGGATGGCTCGTGGCTGATCGACGCCACCCTGCCCGTGGGCGAACTCAAGACCCTGCTTGCGCTTAAAACCCGGCTGCCGCGCGAGGACGACGCGGACTACAAGACCCTCGGCGGTTTTGTGATGACGTATTTCGGTCGCATCCCCGCCGCCGGCGACTGGTTCGAGTGGGGCGGCTGGCGCTTCGAGGTGGTGGACATGGACCGCCATCGCATTGACAAGGTGCTCGTCGGTCGCGCCGCCGTTGCGGTCCCGGCCCAACCGGCCTGAGCCGGTCAAATGTTTGCATCCCTGCTCATTGCGCTGGGCCTGATCACCGCCACCGGCTGGCTGGTGCTCGCGGCCGTGCTGCCGCGAGGCAACCGCCGTCTGCGCAGGCTGGCCGCCCTTGACGATCCGGCGCCGGCGCGCTGGCCGCGGGTCTCGGTCGTCTTCGCGGCGCGCAACGAAGGGCACACCGTGGATGCGGCCGTCACCACGATGCTCGCCCTCGATTATCCCGACTGGGAGCTCATCGCCGTCAACGATCGCTCCGAGGACGACACCGGCGCGGCGCTCGAGGCCCACGCCGCCCGCGAACCCCGCCTGCGGGTCATCCACGTCGGCCAGCTCCCGCCGGGCTGGCTGGGCAAGACCCACGCGTTGCATCTGGGCGCGGCCGGAGCGACCGGCGAGTTCATCCTGTTCACCGATGCCGACATCCATTTCCGCCCGGATGTGCTGCGCCGCGCGGTGGCCCATGCCATGGTGGCCAACCTGGACCTGCTGACGGCGGTCCCGGAATTACACGGGCACGGCCATTCGTTGGGCGTGTGCGTCAACGCCTTCGGCTTCACCTTCACCGCCGGGTTGCGTCCGTGGCTCATTCCAAAGCCAGGATCCTATCCCCATGGCAGCGTCGGCGCGTTCGGCCTGGTCCGTACCTCCACCTACCGCAGACTCGGCGGGCATGAGCCGCTCCGGCTGCGCCCCGACGACGACATCAAGCTCGGCAAGCTGTTCAAGACGCACGGGGCCCGCTGCGAGATGCTCCTCGGCCGCGACTCCCTCTGGGTGGCCTGGTACGGGAGCGTCGGCGCCATGATCCGCGGCCTGGAAAAGAACAGCTATGCCGCCGCGGACTACCGCTGGTGGCTGATCGGGCTGGGTGCGACGACCTGCCTGCTGTTCTTCCTCTGGCCGTTCGCCGCGCTCGTACTCACGCACGGCGCGGCCTGGGCCCTGCATACTGTCGCCGTAGTGCTCATGTTGGGACTCGGCTGCGATCAGACCCGGTTCACCGGCGGACCATGGTGGCACGGGCTGCTCCTGCCGTTTGGCGCCGCGATTTTCGGCTATGCGGTGGTGCGCTCGATGGTCGTCACCCTCTGGCGGCGCGGTATTGTCTGGCGCGGGACGTTTTATCCGCTGCGAGAGCTGCGGGCCAACCGGTTGTGACGGGCGGGAAACACTTTCTCTTTCCTCTTTATACCAATAGCCATTAGCTTTTA
>JBIJDP010000346.1:0-3964 GCA_044344065.1 Opitutaceae bacterium | reverse complement strand
CATGTTAAAATCCTGTGCCTTGGCAAGAACCACCTCCCCTCACTTGACCACGGTCGCAGGCACCCTCCTTCCGGTAGGATGCTTAGACCGACCACGCGACGGGTCGCGCTTGCGCTTGCGCCCTGAACCGCGTTTCTACGTTTCCCCACCCACACCATGTCCTCGCCTTCCAACCGCCTCGACCTTGATTCACCCTACACCCTGACCGCCGAGCAGATCGCACGCTTCCGGTCGGATGGATACATCAAGCTCAAGCACGTGCTCTCCGCCGAGGTCATCAATCACTACGCGCCCATCATCACGGCCGAGGTCCACCGCCTCAACACCATGCACTTGCCGCTGGAACAGCGCGACACCTACAGCAAGGCGTTCCTGCAAGTCGGCAACATCTGGACCAAGAACGAAACCGTGAAGGAGTTTTGCTGGAGCCAGCGCCTCGCGCGGCTCGCCACCGAACTCCTCGGCGTCCGCGGCGTGCGCATGTACCACGACCAGGCGCTTTACAAGGAGTCGGGCGGCGGCGTCACCCCGTGGCACGCCGATCAGTATTACTGGCCCCTCAGCAACGCCAACACGGTCACCGCCTGGATTCCGCTCCAAGCCACGCCCATGGAAATGGGCCCGCTCGCCTTCGCCAAGGGCAGCCACCGCTTCGAGGCCGGCCGCGAACTCGCCATCAGCGACGAGAGCGAGGAGCGCATCGGCCGCTCGATGAAGGAGCAGAACTATCCGCTCGACGACACTCCCTTCGACCTGGGCGAGGTGAGTTTCCACTACGGCTGGACCTTCCACCGCGCCGGCCGCAACACGTCCGACCGTCCCCGCGCCGTCATGACCATCATTTACATGGACGAGGACATGCGTCTCATCGCCCCCAACACCAAGTCTCGCGAAGGCGACCGCGCCGCCTTCGCCGCCGACGTCGAGATTGGCGGCATCATGAACGGCAAGATGACGCCGGTGATCTACTCCGAGGGCTGAGGATTTCCGGAGACTGAGTTAACCACGGATCACACGGATGGCACGGATGGAGTCCATCAGCATGGCCGCATAAGGCTCAAAGGCGCATAAGGAATGACCTATCTTCTGATTCTGTGCCTTTTGAGCCTTATGTGGCCATTTTGAATGCCTCGTGCCTGATCGCTGCCTGGATTTCAATCCGTGGCATCCGTGAAATCCGTGGTCAAAAAACTCCGTTTCAGGTCTCAGGTCTCAGGTTTCCCGTCTCCACCCCGTGCTCCCGCCGATACCCCACCGGCGCCAGCCCCGTCCGCCGTCGAAACTGACGGTTGAAGTTTGCCAGGTTGTTATAGCCCGCGGCGAACGCGATCTCGGCCACGGAACGCTCCGGTTCCTCGATCAGCGCACGGCAGATGCGGCCGATGCGGACCTCGTTCACGAACGCCTCGAAGGTGTGTCCCATCTTCTTCCGGAAATACCGGCTGAACGCCGCCGGGCTCAATCCCGCGCGGCGGGCCGCCTCGGTTTGCTGCACGCCCTCGGTCGCCCGGCGGTTAACATAGTCGAGCACCCGGCCCAAACGACTCTCGTCCTCAAACTTCATCACCGGAGCAAAGCCCGCGCTCGCCAGCAACCGCGCCCCGGGCGCCGCCGCCAGCGCATGCAAGGTCTCAAGCAGCAACTGCAGGCGCGGAAACGGACCTAGCCGTCCCATCGCCCGCAACCGCCGTGCTGCCGCCACAGCGGGCCGCCCGCGGAAATGCACGCCCCGCACCGCCCGCGCCAGTAACCGGCGCACGGCGGTGAATTCCGGCGTCTCGAGCCAGCCGGGCCCCAGCAGGTCCATCCGGAATTGCACCACGATGGAATGCGCCGAACCGACCAGGTCCGGCGGATTCGTCCAGTAGTGCGGCAGGTTCGACCCGAGCAGCACGAGATCGCCCGGCTCAAAACGCTCGATGCTGTCGCCCACAAAACGCATCCCATGGCTGGACTCGACCAGCGTCAGTTCGCACTCGGGATGAAAGTGCCACGGCGAGTCGAACCGCGCCGGGCGAAACTCCCGGTAGGCGAAGGATTCGCCGGGACGGACTGCTACTTTTTCAAGCGACGCGCGCATGGATAGGACCCGCCTTGTTAATTAAGTATCAGCTTTCGTCAAACGCGGCGTAGTGACCCCACCCCGGGCCGGCTACGCTGTGGGTCCACACCCATGCCCGCCTCCCCCTTGTTGGATATCGACACCCCCTACGCGCTCACGGCCGACCAGATCGCCCGATTCAGACGCGACGGCTACATCAAGTTGAAGCACGTCCTCTCGCCCGAGGTACTCGCCCATTACGGCGCCGTCATCTCTTCCGAAGTGCAGCGGCTCAACACGCTCCATCTCCCCATGGAGCAGCGCGATACCTACCAGAAGGCGTTCCTGCAGGTCATGAACCTGTGGACGAAGAACGACACGGTGAAGGAGTTCTGCTTTGGCAAGCGCCTGGCCCGCCTCGCGGCCGAACTCATGGGCGTCAAGGGCGTCCGCATCTACCACGACCAGGCTCTCTACAAGGAACCAGGCGGCGGCATCACGCCCTGGCACGCCGACCAGTACTACTGGCCGCTGAGCAACGCCAACACGGTCACCGCCTGGATTCCGCTCCAGGAGACGCCCATGGAACTCGGCCCGCTCGCCTTCTCGATCGGCAGCCATGAATTCGAGGCCGGCCGCGAACTGGGCATCAGCGACGAGAGCGAGGTCCGGATCGGCCGCTCGCTCAAGGAGCGCAACTACCCGCTCAACGACACGCCCTTCGACCTCGGCGAGGTGAGCTTCCACTACGGCTGGACCTTCCACCGCGCCGGTCCGAACACCTCCAACCGTCCGCGCGCCGTCATGACCGTCATCTACGTCGAGGACGGCATCCGTCTCATCGCCCCGAAGCACAAGAACCACCAGAACGACTGGGACACGTGGATGCCCGGCCTGAAGATCGGCGACGTGGTGGCGACGCGGCTCAATCCGCTCATCTATTCCGCCGACTGACGCCGGCGGAATAGATGGAAGTTCGGAGATCGCAGTTCGGAGATCGAATGCCTCGGCCCGCGCAGCATGCCAGTTTTCCAGTGCCCCCTATAAGTCGGCGAAGACCGTATTCGAACTCCCATCTCCGAACTCCCATCTCCGAGCGGGAAAACGTCCCGTTTTCCCGCTTCCCCCGCAACCTCGCGCGCGTAATGCTGTCTGCTCCTACTGATGGCCGACTTCCTCAACGAGACTCCCTCCACTGACTCCAAACGCTGCGAACGCGCCTTTCTGGTGGGCGTCCAAACCTCGGACATGGTTCCCGGAGAGGCCGCCGAACTGCTGACCGAACTCCAGGAACTCGTCGAGAACCTGTGCATCGGCGTCGTCGGCCGCGAGCTGGTCAACCTCCGCCGGCACACCCCCGCCACGCTCATCGGCAGCGGCAAGACCGAGGAGATCATCGCCGCCGCGAAGGCCCTCGACGCCGACGTCATTGTCTTCGATGAGCGCCTCTCCCCCGCCCAGCAGCGCAATTGGGAAGAACTCTCCAGTATCGCCGTCATCGACCGCGAGGAGGTCATTCTGGACATCTTCGCCGACCGCGCCCAGACGCGCGAGGCCGTGCTGCAGGTGGCCCTGGCGCGGATGGAATACTCCCTGCCCCGCCTGACCCGTGCGTGGACCCATCTCTCCCGCCAGCGCGGCAAGGGCAAGATGGGTGGCGAAGGCGAGACCCAGCTCGAGCAGGACCGCCGCCTTGTCAATGACCGCATCACCCACCTGAAGCTCGAGCTCGCCATCGTGCAGAAGCAGCGCGGCGTCCAGCGCCACAAGCGCCAGCGCGTCCCCGTTCCAACAGCCTCCATCGTCGGCTACACCAACGCCGGCAAGTCCTCCCTCCTCAACGCCCTCACCGGCGCCCACGTGCTCGCCGAGGACAAGCTCTTCGCCACCCTCGACCCCACCACGCGGCAACTGCTCCTGCGC
>JBIJDP010000345.1:0-3972 GCA_044344065.1 Opitutaceae bacterium | reverse complement strand
CTTCTCCTTGCTGATGGCGATCTGGTTGGAGCTGTTGGGCAGGCTGAGGCCGAGGGCCTCGATGGCGGAGGCCATGGTGTTGGCCGTGTACATGCCGCCGCAGGAGCCGGGGCCCGGGACCGAGCAGGCCTCGATCGCGCGCAGGCCGGCGTCGTCGATCTTGTTGGCGGCGTGCTTGCCGATGGCCTCGTAGACCGAGACGATGTCGCACTCGTGCTTGGTCTCGGGATGGATGCCGGGGAGGATGGTGCCGCCATAGACAAAGACCGATGGACGGTTGAGGCGCGCCATCGCCATGATGCAGGCGGGCATGTTCTTGTCGCAGCCACCGATGGTCACGAGGGCGTCAAAGCCCTCGGCACCGGCCACGGTCTCAATCGAGTCGGCGATGACTTCGCGGGAAACCAGCGAGTAGCGCATGCCGGGCGTGCCCATGCTGATGCCGTCGGAAACGGTGATGGTGCCGAAGATCACGGCCTTGCCGCCGGCGGCGTTGGCTCCGGCCTCGGCGTCGCGGGCGAGCTGGTCGATGTGCATGTTGCACGGCGTGACCATGCTCCAGGTCGAGGCGATGCCGACGACCGGTTTGCTGAAGTCGGCTTCCTCGAAGCCGACGGGCCGGAGCATCGAGCGGGCGCCGGCGCGGCTGGGGCCGTCGAGCACAACGGAGGAATGGGGGCGGAGCGGGTTTTTGGATGAAGCAGCACTCATGGTCAGGGGAGTCATCGAACCAGACGCCGCAGAGGCGGGCAAGTCGCATGTAGCGGAGGACCGTTCGGTAATGCCCGCTTTTCGTGATTGCTTAGCCCTGCAGCCGCACCTTCATTCGGACTTCCCATACTGCATGGCCTTCAACCTGAAAAAAGTGCTCAAGGCGCTGCTCTTTTCCTCGAGCCAGCCCCTGGCCATCAATGACATCCAGGCGGCTTTCACGCGCTTCCACGAGCAGACCGAGCTGCCGCCGGCATCCGAGGTCGCACCCGACGGAACCACGCCGGAAGGCGGGGCCGTCATGCCACCGGTTGAGGAGAGCCCCGAGGTCATCGTGGAGGTGCCGGGCGATCCGGAGCTCTACCAGGATGTGCCTGCACTGGTCACCACCACGGAGATCCGCGAGGCGATGGATGCGATTTCGCAGGAGCTGAAGGCCGCCAACGAGGGCCTGCTGCTGATTGAAGGCGCCAACGGCTACCGGCTCGTCACGCATCCGCACTACGCCCGGTGGGTCCGCATCCTGCGCGACGACCCGCCGCCGCTCAAGCTGAGCCAGTCTTCCCTGGAAACACTCGCCATCGTGGCCTACCGCCAGCCGGTGACGCGCACGGAGTTGGAGACCATCCGCGGTGTCTCGGCCGAGGCCGGCATCAACAAATTGCTGGAGCGCGAGCTGATTTACATCGTGGGACGCGCCGATCTGCCCGGCCGGCCCATCCAGTACGGCACCACCGACCAGTTCCTTGAATTCATCGGCATCAAGTCCCTCGACGAACTGCCGGCCTCGGATGTGCTCTCCAACCGGCAGATCGATGATTGGCTGCAGACGGCCGCCAGCGCGACCAAGCCGCCGACCGATGCCGAAATGGGCCTGCCGCTCGAACAGGGAGAGGGTGCGACACCCAACCTGGAAACCGTCACGGTCGAACACGAACACGCCCCGGTCGCGGGTTCAGGACCCGCTCCGGCGGACGACAAAACCACCTGACCATGGAACTGGGCCCCATTCGCGAAAAGATTGATGAGATTGACCGCCAACTGGTCAGCCTGCTGAACGAGCGCCTCGCGCTCGCGGCCGAGATCGGCAAGGTCAAGCGCGGCCAGGGCGGCCAGATTTACGTCGCGGAGCGGGAGGACGCCGTGCTGCGCAAGGTCACGGCGCAGAACAACGGCCCCATGAAGCAGGAGGCGCTCAAAGCCATCTACCGCGAGATCATGTCCGCGGCCATCGCCCTGGAGAAGCCGCTGCTCATCGCCTACCTCGGGCCCGAGGCCAGCAACACGCACGCGGCGGCCATGAAGAAGTTCGGCGCGAGCGTGGATTACCATGCGATGCCGACGATCAGCGACATCTTCACGGCGGTCGAGAAGGGCGAGACCGACTACGCGGTGATTCCCATCGAGAATTCCACGGAAGGCTCGGTCCGCGAGACCCTCGACAGCTTTGTCGAGAGCGACCTGAAGATTGTCGCCCAGATCTACACCGAGATCACGCACGCGCTGATTTCCCGCCTGCCGCTGGAACAGATCACCAAGGTTTACTCGAAGGATCAGGCGCTGGGCCAGTGCCGCCATTGGCTGCAACGTCACCTGCCCAACGCACGGTTGATCGAGTCCTCCAGCACGTCGCGGGCGGTGCAGATCGCCAAGGACGAACCCGGGGCGGCCGCGGTGGCCAGCGAACTCGCGGCACAGTATTACGGCGTGCCCGTGCTGGTGAAAAACATCCAGGACAAGGCCGACAACACCACGCGGTTTTTCGTACTCGGCCGGCAGGCCTCCGGCCCGGTGGGCAACGGCAAGGACATCACGAGTTTCCTGGTTTCACTGGGCGACGAGGCCGCCTCGCATTCCGGCGCGCTGCTCCGGATGCTCATGCCGCTGGCGGAACGGGGCATCAATCTCTCAAAGGTGGAATCACGCCCGAGCAAGAAGCGCCCGTGGGACTACTATTTCTTCATCGACGTCACCGGCCACTACGAGGACGCCAACATGAAGGAAGCCCTCGGTGAGCTGCGCAAATTCTGCCCGATGGTGAAGTGGATGGGCAGTTACCCGGCGATCAGTTAAACCGGTAGGGGCGCACCTTGTGTGCGCCTTCGGGCCTCACTTGGCCAGCGTGGCCCCAACGGGCGCAGTCGAGCTGCGCCCCCTACAGGAAAAACCTAGACCAGCAGTGTCTGCCATTGATTCTCACGCGCGGCACGGGCGGCCTTCAGGGCACCGATGGCGACGTAGCGCTTGAAGTCGTGGCCGGCGAGGCGGACCTTGGGGGCTTCGAATCCGTCATCGGCCAGCTTCTTCTGCAGGACGGTATCGATGCCGCGGATCTGCGAGCCGCCGCCGGTCACGATGATGTTCTGCAGGAGGGTGACGACGGAATCGGAGGAGGCACGGCTGATCAGCGTCGTGAGCGCGGGATAGATTTTGTCGATCAGCGCATTGCAGGCATTGCCGACCACATCGGCGATCTCGAGGGTGTGGCCTTTGCCGCCAATGATGACCTTGACGTCGAGGGGCCGGCGTGAAGGACCGACGTAGGCGTGCGCCTCCTTGATCTCGCGGATGGTGTGGCGCGTCAGGCCATTGCCAGGGTAAGTGCGCAGGAGCTCTGCTTCCATGAGCTCGTCAATGGCATCGCCGGCGAAGGGGATGCAAATCTGGTCGTCGCGGCCCGGGAAATAGCCCTGGACCAGACAGAGGTCGCTCGTGCCGCCGCCGATGTCGATGAAGAGCGAGTTGATCACCGGGTCGATGTACCCCGGCTGGCCGAGGCGCGTCGTGTCGCGGAAACCCAGCGCGGCGAGGAACGGCTCGGGGATGAGCAGCACGCGGCTGAAGATGCCGGTGGCGCAGTGGCGGATGTCCTCATGGGCCGCCTCGTCGGCGTTGGCCGGGGTGCCGATGACCGCGCGGATGTCCGCCTGGCCGGAGGGATCTACGAGTTTGCGGATGTGCAGGAGGAAATCCCGCGCCGCGGCCTGGTGGGTGACGACGCCCTGCTGCACCGGATTCACAAGGTTGACGTGGAGCTTGTTCTGCAGCGCCTCCTCGCCGTACAGGATGCTGGCGTTGCCGGCGATGATGCCGTCAACGATGCCTTCCTTGACGTAGCCGACGCAGCTCGGGACCACCTTGCTGACCGTGATGTCGTCGGTGCCGCCGGGCCCGGCCAGCACACATGACTTGTTCGTGCCAAGGTCGAAGCCGACGAGGATGGACTTGCTGGTTTTCGCGAGGCCTGGGGCACGTGAGACA
>JBIJDP010000003.1:0-13645 GCA_044344065.1 Opitutaceae bacterium | reverse complement strand
CCCCGCCCGCCGGCGGGCCCGCGAACGGCGTTCGCAGCCCGAACCGCCCGTCCGGAGGCCGGGCGCTACCCTTGAAGAGTCATTTTTAGCCGCGCCACCCCGACGGCCCAGAAGTGTTCGCCGCGGACCTTGCCGGTGTAGAGCATCGTGAAGGTGCCGTCGGGCTCGGCGACGAGACCGAGCGGGGTGCGGATGTCCTCGCTCCATTGCGCGGGGCCCTCGGGCGGCTGCACAGGGAGGTTGCCGCCCTTGGGCCAGTGGATGCCGTCGGCGGAAACCGAGTACCCGACATGGCGGCCTTCCGGAATGTAGGTGTCGCCCGGCGCGCAGTTGTCGTAGATGGCAACGTAGTGCGGGCCGACTTTCGTCACGATCGGGTTTTCAACGAAGACCGGCTCAATGGGCGAGGGGTTCAGTTCGGGGCAGCGCTTCCACGGGCCGGCCAGCGCCGGGGCCTTGGCCAGACCGACCAACCAGGGAGTGACCGGCTCGTAATTGTGTCCGCCGTAAAAGGAATACCACTGGTCACCGACCGCCCAGGGGTAGAATGAATCCGTGGTCTGCAGGCCCTCCCAGGGTTCGGTGTCCGCGTCGGGCTGCAGTACGATGCCAATGTCGCGGTAGGGTCCGCCGATCCCGCCGCGTCCCGCCACCGTGGAGGCGGCGCGCCAGTTGCGGCCGTCCGCGTGCAGCCAGTGGGGCTCGCTTCCACCCGGCGTGTAGGCGACGTAGAATATATTCCAGCGGTCCTCGGCGGCATTAAAGACCACCATCGGTGACCAGAGGGAAAAGCGCTGGTCGCCGGGTGTGATATGGCCGTCGGTTTCGTAGAGGCTGCCGATGCGCCGCCAGGTGCGGGTGTCCGGGCTCGACCAATGGGCGAGTCGCATGCGGCAGTTGAAAGGGTCACCCGCGAGTTCGGCCATGAAGACGTGATACACGCCGTCCTCCTTGAGAAAGCAGCCGCCCTCGAAGCCGTACTTGTTGCCGGCGAGGCCGGGATGGTTGGAGGCGATGACGGGCGCCGGCGGGGCGTCGATAAGGTCGAAACGCAGGGAGGGCATTGGGGGTGAAAAGCAGAAAGGAAGGGGGAAGATCGGGGGAGGGGCAAGGGCTTCGATCGTTCTCGTTCTCCTAATTGTTTTGTTTTCGAAAGCGCAGCGAGGCTCACGCGGAGACGCGGAGGCCGCGGAGTCAGACTCCTGATCCGCACGGAATGGCGCAATCATGGGTGGGACCCGGCCTGCAGGCGGGCCGGGCATGACAAACGCATCTCGAACCGCCCGTCCAGAGGCCGGGCGCTACCCACAGAGACAACTCCCCGCGACAGGTGTCACCACATGGGGCCATCATCACTGACGGGATCTTAACCCCGCCCATATCAGTGATAATTAGCGCGCATCAGTGGTTCAAAACTCCGCGGTCTCCGCGCCTCCGCGTGAGTTCCGTCCATCGCCCGAGGTCGAGAAAGAGCACGATATGGAGGAGCACGAGGGATCCTTACGGCCGACTTCTTTCGGCCTTCTACCTGATTTCTTTCGCCCTTTTGCATGGCCCGGTGCCATTCGCCATCCTAAGCTCCAAATTCCACAGACGTTGCCCATGAACTCCCGCAATCGAGTGCTGATGGCGTTGAATCACCGCGAACCGGACCGCATCCCCGTGGATCTTTCCGGTCATCGCTCCTCCGGCATCGCCGCCATGGCGTACCGACGGCTGCGGCGGCACCTCGGACTGGATGACCGCCCGATCCGCGTTTACGATCCCATCCAACAACTGGCGATTGTGGACGAGGATGTGCTGCAACGCTTCGGCGTGGACACCATCGAGCTCGGCCGCGCCTTCGCGCACGAGGACAAGTGGTGGCGCGAGTGGAATCTGCCCGACGGCTCGCCGTGCCTGATGCCGGTGTGGGCGATGCCCGAGCGGCACGGGGGCGAGTGGGTGCTGCGCGCGCCGAGCACCGGCCACATCACGGCGACGATGCCGCCGGGCGTGCTCTACTTCGAGCAGGCCACCTATCCCTTCGAGGAAAACGACGACTTCGACCGGCTGAAGGCCGCGATGGACGATATCATGTGGGTATCCGCATCTTCACCCCCGGGCCCAATCGCCGCCGGCGAGGACGGACTGAAAACCCTGATCGCGGGTGCGCAGCGACTGCGGCGGGAGTCGGACCGCGCCATTGTCGGATTGTTCGGCGGCAACCTGCTCGAGATGGGGCAGTTTTATTACCGCAACGACAACTTCCTGATGCTGCTGGCCGGCGACCCGGACCGTGCCCACGCCTTTTTGGACCGCGTGGTGGAACTGCATCTGGCCAGCCTGGACCGTTTTCTCGGCGCTGTCGGCTCGTACATTGATATCATCCTTTTCGGCGACGATCTCGGCATGCAGTCGGGTCCGCAGATATCACCGAAGATGTACCAGGAGTTTTTCCAGCCGCGGGAGCGCCTGATGTGGCGGCGCGTGCAGGAACTCGCCCCGCACATGCGGATCATGCTGCACTGCTGCGGCGGGGTGCGCGACCTGCTCCCCGGTCTCATCGCGGCCGGTTTGGATGCGATCAATCCGGTGCAGATCACCTGCCGCGGCATGGAACCGGCCGGGCTCAAGCAGGATTTCGGCGGCCGGCTCACGTTCTGGGGTGGTGGCTGCGACACGCGGGAAATGATCACCAAGGGCACGCCCGCCCAGGTGGGCGATCACGTCCGCCGGCTGATGGACGTCTGGCGTCCGGGCGGGGGCTACGTCTTCCAGCAGGTGCACAACATCATGGCTGATGTGCCGCCCGCGAACATCGTGGCGATGTTCGATGCGGTGAACGCATAACTGAAAAATACCTTTGAACCACGGATTACACGGATTGCACGGATCAGAGGATGACCACAAGAGGCACAAAAAGCACAGAAATGATTTTTATTCTGAGCCTTGTGTGCCTTTTGTGGTTATTGCCTTGGTATCCGTGTCATCCGTGAAATCCGTGGTTAGGATCTGCCCTACCGCGAGCTGAAGAGCTTTTCGCCGCGGCGCTGCGTGGCGAGGGCCTCGATGCGCATCCCCATGCGGTAATCGCGGGCGAAAAAGGTCAGAAAATCGGCGCGGGTCATCACCAGGCAGCGGCTGTCCTCCAGGGCCACCACATCCGCCGTGGCGATGCCGTGCTCGAGGAGGCTGATCTCACCGAAGTAATCACCGGCGTGGAGCCGGCGGAGAGCTTTCTTGCCATCACGCACCTCGAAGGCGCCGTCGAAGATGAGGAAGAACCAGATGTTACCCTCGTTCTTGCTCAGCACCTGGGTGCCGGCCTGGTAGCGCTGGGTGCGGCACCGCTGGGCATAACGCAGCAGGTCATCGAAGGGCCAGCCGCCGAGGATGGTGAGACGCCCGAGGAAGGCCGCGCTCTGCAGGAGCGTACGCACATGCTCGCCGCCCATCTTGTTGACGATGAGTTGGTCGAAGTCCGACTTGCCCAGGCGAAGCAGCCGGCCAGGCCGGGCGGCGCGGATGGTGGTGGTGCGCGTGGAGTTGTCCAGCAGCGCAATTTCGCCGAAGCCGTCGCCCGGATGCAGCCAGCCAATCGTCTTTTTGCGGCGGGAAGGCGCGGGCTGGTTCTTGAGCACTTCAAACACGCCTTCCATCACCACATAAAAGGCGTCGCCCGGATCATCCTCATTGAAGATCACCTGTTTGCGTTCGACCGTCACCGGCGTCATCGTCAGGGCGAGCGCCTTAAGGTCATCGTCCGTGAGTCCGCGGAATAGCGGCACGCTGCGCAGGGCGGCGGGATTGTCGCCGGCGTTCAGGGCGGCGGTGTCGATGCGCGTCTGGCTGAGGCGCAGGGGACTGGTCAGCGCCCGGCGGATCAGCCAATGCCGGATGAGGGCCCAGCAGAGGAAAAGCAGGGCCAGGACCGGGACGGCGGCGACGATATAGAGCGCGTCGTTGACATAATGGTGGAAGCGACCCTGCGGTCCGAACAGGCGCCACACCGCGGCATAAAGGCCGGGCCGGCACCATTGCAGGACCAGGCCGAGCAGCCCCGCCCAGATCAGACTCCAGGCAATCCACAACAGGCCGAATCGCGAGGTCCGGCCCGCCCACCACACCTTGAAGCGCGCCCAGAAATCCTTTTGCCGCGGCTCAAAGAGGAAACCCGTGGAAACCGTGAAAACCGTCGCTTCGACGAAGGAGCCGAGCAATTGCCGGGCGGCGCTTTGCGGGATCGGGGCCAGCACGTAGAAAACACCGGCCAGCAGGGGTGCGAGCCAGGTGGGCTCGAACCACGCGGCGGCGGCGGTGCCCGCCAGCAGGGGCATCACCCGCATGATGGCCACCGTTTGCTCGCAGGCGGTGCCGCCCATGGCCGCCTCCCTGGTATCAATGCGGAAATGCGGCCACAGCCGGCGCCAGTGGAAACGCACGCGCCGCACCTCGCAACCGGCGCCGGCGAGGACGCTGGCGGCCAGGGCCTCGCCCAAGCTGAGGAGCGCGCACATCGAGAGCCATCCCCACAGCAGGCCCAGGTTCCAGGCGGGGGCGATCCACGGCCGCGGGGCGACCACCAGGGTGCCGATGGCCAGGAGCAAAATGGGCCGGGCAAGAAACAGGGCGATCCGCGGCGGCAGCCGCAGCCACCAGCGGCGCGCGAGGGTGGGCGCGGTGACTTCGTCCTCGGTCACCAGCACGCCGGCGGCATTGGCCTGCAGCACCAGTTCATAGTATTCATTCAGCGGCGGGCAGCGGTTTTCCGAAAGCAGCCGTACCAGCACCTCGGGCACGGTCACGGACTGGGCAAAACCGTCCACTAAGATGGACGCTTGGACCGGGGTGAGCACAAGATGCCGGGTTCCGCCGGCCGTGCGGAGCAAAGTAATACCCTTTCGGTTGCTGCTGCGTCGGATGGAAGGGGCAATCCTAAGGCGGGCGTTGGTCAGCAAGTCCGTCTGGAGCATGGCAACGATGTGGAGCAAGCCGGCCTGCCACACAATCCCGAAGGCGTTTTTTAAGCGGGGTTAACAAATAATTATCCCGGGGCCCGGCTCACCGGGGACGGTTCGCCCTACCATGTTAAAGCAAACCGTCGGGAAGGCCCCCTGGGAGCGCGACCGCCCACGGTCGCAATTGGGCGCAAGCCGATGGATTGCCCGCATAACCGGTTTCGGTGGCCGGCAGTTATTCGATTAACTTGCGACCAGGCGTGAGATTGCGACCGAGTGCGGTCGCGCTCCCAGCAATCAATTTTCCACCGCTTCGCGGACCAGGGCGGCGATTGCTGGGGGCAACTCCAGCCCGCCGGCGGCCTGCTGGGCGGCGGGGCTGAGCTTGCGCCAGGTCTTGCGGAGGATGTCCACGAACTTTTCCCGCGGGTAATCCGCGTGTTGCGCCGCAAAGGCGCCGATCTCTTTTTCCAGAAACACCAGCACCGCGGCATCCTCCAACACCTGTGTGCCGGGGTTGGTCTTCAGTCCGCTTTTAGCCACCCAGACAGCCACCTCGTCCGCCTCCGCGACTGTCACGCCCGCGGCGAGGAGCAGTTCGCGGGCGCGGCCGGCCTGCCGGCTGTAGAGACTGCGTCGCCAGGCGTGGTACCCGGGTTTGTCCATGGGAAAGGTGGCGCGCGGCACGGACCAGCGTTCGAGATGCTGGCAGCGTGCAGCGAGCCGCAGAAGCGGGCTGGCGCCGGGCACAAGCCGGATCACCCACGCCTCGACCCGGTCGGCATAGACCAATTCCGCCGGCCGGCCTTCCGGCGTGCGCACCGGATCCGCGGCGTGGGCGGCGTCGATCAGTTCACGGGCGCGGGCGAAGGGATCCATGGCCGCCAGTCGAAGGCGCCGCCGCACCCGCGGCAAGCCGCGGCTGCGAGCAGAAGCTGAAATGCGAAGGACGCGAATTTTCCGATTCAATCGCGGAAACGCGGAAGAGCGGAAACGCGGGTAAACCGGATTGATTCCGTGGTTCCGTGATCAATGGTTTGAATTTTTCTCGCGCCCTTTACGGTTCCAAATTTTCCAACAAGGTTTCGACTCCCGGTTCGATTTCCGGTTGTTTCGGCCCAGCCCCCGCACCCATGCAAGAAATGTCCCTTACCCAGCTCGTTCCGGTCCTGCAGCTCGCGATCGGCCCGGTCATCCTCATCTCGGGGGTCGGCCTGCTGTTGCTCACCCTGACCAACCGTTTCGGGCGCATGCTTGACCGCTCGCGCTCCATCATCCGCGAGATTTCCGAGGGCGGTCAGTCACCCGCCGCCGTGGCCAATCTCAACGATCAGGTTGAAATCCTGCACCGCCGGGCCCGCATCCTCCGGCTGTCCATCACGCTCGCCGCGGTGACGGTGCTGGGCGCCGGCGTGCTGATCCTCGGGCTGTTCATCGCCGCATGGTGGAAGGTGAACCTGGCCGGGTCGTTGGTGGTGATCTTCTGCATCACCGTGCTGGCCCTCATCGGTTCCACACTCGCCTTCATCGGCGACATGAACCTGTCCCTTCGGGCGGCGCAACTGGACTGGAAGCTGATTGGGAAGACGGGGGTAAAATAGGGGCAGGGCGAAAATCAGGAAGGTAGGGCGAACCTTTCCCGGTGAGCCGCGGGAGATTTTTGCGCGGATACCGCGGGGTGGCGTTCCGGAGGCAGGTCACAGACCTGCCCTACTGCAAGGCGGCGAGTGGCGATGGTTGGGGTAGGGCTCGCGCTTGCGCGAGGCCGCGATTGGCCGGCGATAAACAAACCGGCCCTGCGCAAGCGCAGGCCCTACAATTACCTGCACGGGAAGGCTTATTTTCCCGGCGGTATGGGCGCGACGCCGGGGCTGACGAAGTTGATGGCTGCTCCGGACCCGCCGGTCGAGGGAGTGGTGGTGAAGGCGGTGCCCTTCCGGAGGATGCCCAGCCACCCCGAGCGCTGTGCGTAGGTCTGGGCACCCTCGGTTCCCATGGTCTTCTGCAGATCGGCGAGGGCCTGTTCCCCCAAGGCGCGGATCTGGCGGGAGCGCTCCTCGCGGGACAGCGCGGTGTTGGCGTTGATCTGCTGGGACTGCGCCGCGTACGTGTCGCGGGCGGCATAAATTTGCGCGGGCGTGCCCGCCGGGAGGTTCAGGCGCGAGGTCAGCGCGGTCAGGGTGCGGTATTCAAAGTCGTTGCTGCGCTGGGCGACCTGCGCCTGCTCCGGCCCAAGGATGGCGGCGATGGCCTGTTGCAGTTGTTGTTCGGCCTCGCGACGCTCCTGGCGCTGGGCGGCGTTGGAGCCTTCCGCAAAGGGGGTGTTGACGGCGAACCGGTCGTCGAAGGCCTTTTGCAGGGCGAAGATCTGGCGGTACTGCGCCTCATCCTTGATGGCGGCGCCGTAACGGTTGCGGATGGTGCCGGCAGAGCCCGAAACCCGGAGCAGGTATTGCTCATAGGCTTCCGGCCCCAGCGCGGCGGCGATGTCGCGCTCCTTTTCCGTTTGCAGCAGCTTGAGTTTCTCCCGGTCCGAGGGCAGTTGCACGCTGCCGGCCTCGCCGTAAACCTCGCCCATCAGCTCGGAATAATCCTCCTCGATGCGGCGCAATTGCTCGCGCCGGTCGGCGGGCAGAAAAGACAGGAGGGAATTGGTCCGGCCCATGTCCGCGTACGGGTCCTCACCGAGGGCGGCACGGACCTCGTCCTGAAATTCGCGCTGGATCTTGCGCATTTCCAGGCGTTGTTCCCGGGTCCTGCGGCCGAAGCCTTCGGGGCCGGACTCGCGCTGCCAGTAGGCGGCACCGTCATCGGTAGGATTGCGCAGCGCCCGTATCCGATCCCTTTGCCGGGCGTAGGCGCGGCCGATGATCAGCTGGCGCGCCGCCTCGGGCGACAGGCCAGCGGCGGTCAGGGCCGCGGCATCGCCCGTGGCCAGGGCATCCTGCAGGTCGGCGGTAACCAGGGTGGGTGCGGTGGCGGCGGAACTGCGGCGGATAACCGGTTTGGTGACGGCCGGTGCCTGGTCGGGTGCAGACGGTTTCAACACGGCAACAAGCAACGCGGCGTTGGCCACCAGCGACCCCGCAAGAAACAGCGGCAGGATTTTCATCGGCGCTGACACAACCTGACAACGCGGCACGGCACAAGTCAGGGCTTGCTGCGGCATGGGCAGGAGCCTGCTTGCAGGCGATGGTTTGATGTAGGGGCGTACCTTGTGTGCGCCCTCGGGCGTCGTCGAGCGACGCCCCTACCAATCGCCGGCAAGCAAGCTCCTGCCTCTAAGACCAGAGATTTTTACCTGGCTTCCTGCCCCGGCTTTTCGGCGGCTTCCATGAAGGCGCGGTCGGCGTCGTCCAATTTCTCCGCCACCTCCGGCGCGGCCGGGTCAGCCTGAACGGCGGGTGATTCGACGGACTCGGAGGGCAGTCGCTTGATCCGCTCCCCGAGCGGCGGGTGGGTGGAGAAAATGGTCTTCGGGTCGCCGCCGCTGCGTGACTGCAGGCGCAGCAGCACGAGCCGCAGGGCGCCGGGAGCGTAGCCGGTGGTCAGGGCAAGCGCGCGACCTTCTTTGTCGGCGCCGTACTCGGTCTGCGGATCAAAGCCCTTCTCGAAGAGGGTCTTGGTGATCTGCTCCACGCCGAGGTTGAACTGCTTGAGCTGCGCATCGACCTTGCGGACTTCGCCGCTGCGGGCGGACGCGAGACTGCTGGCGCCGGAGAGAAATTCGCCGCGGGCCACGATGTTCAACGCGTGCCGGCCCGTGATGTGGGCGATCTCGTGGCTGAGGATGGCGGCGAGGGTGTCGTCGTTGTCGGCGAGGTCATAGAGGCCGCGGGTGATGAAGACATAGCCGTCGGGCGCGGAGAAGGCGTTGACGCTGTCGGAATCGAGCACCCCGAAGTGCCAGTCGAGTCCGGGCCGGTCGGAGTAGCGCGCGAGGCCGCGGCCAACGAGCGTCACGCGCCGGGTGACGGCCTCGTCGCGCAGGAGCCCGCCGGAGCGGCCGACGATTTCGAGGGCGACGGAATCGCCGATGAGCTTTTCCTCCGCCGGACCGATGCCGGCGACACCCTTGAGCATCTTGCCCGCGTCCTTGGCGGTATCGAGGGTCTTGGTGAGCTTGCCCAGGTCAAACTGGCCGTGCGCAACGGGTGCGGCCAGCAGGAGGCCGGCGAGGCAGAGAATGGAGCGTGGGTTCATTGGTATTCCCCCTTTTTCTGCGCTTGCAGGAAGGTCTCCACGTCCGCGGCGGTCACGGCGGCATTCTGCGCGAGGAGCCAGTCGATATCCTCCTTCGCCTGTCCGAGCTTGTGGGCGTCGGCGTAGTCCAACGCGGCCGGGGCGAGCGGACGCGCGGCGGCGGTGGCCGTGGTCTGGCTGGCGCTGAGCCCGAGGCCGTCGGCCCCCTTGCTTTCGGAAGGTTTTTCGTCGCTGAGATTGCCGGCGAAGACCCAGCCCGAGACCTTGCCTTCGCTGACGCGGAGCCAGCCGTCGCGGATCTCGAGGACCTTGAGCTTGCGGGCATAGCCGAATTTTCCGGCGGCGGCGGCGAGGGCGCGCGGTTCAGCGCGCGCGATGGTCTCAAGGCGTTTGGTGTAGGCGGTGCCGCCGGCCTCGAAGGCGGCCACGGCGGCGAGGGATCCGAGCGAACAGCCTAGCGCAATCAGCCCGGCGCAACAGGTGGGGTTTCATTTGGAGTCGAGTTTTAGAAACGCCTCCCATTCGGGCGGCGGCGGGGTGGCCAGGTAACGGGTGGATTCTTCATGCAGGCGTTCCGTGGTCAAGTCGCCGGGCCGCAGCACGGCGGCGCGGGCCAGGGCGTCCCGGGCGGCGGCGAAGTCACGGTTCACGTAGGCGTCGTAGCCCGCCCGGTAGGCGGCGACGAATTCCTGCTCGGTGGCGGACAGGTCGGCCGGTGCGCCGTGCAGCGTGTGGACTTCCACCGCCATGGCCTTGCCCTTCACGCGCAGCCGCGCGAGCGGACGGGTGACGAGCACGCCCTGCACCCGGCGCGCGGTTTCCTCGCCGATCAGAATGCCGGTGCCGAAGGCCTTGTTGGCCCCCTCGAGCCGCGACGCGAGATTCACGGCGTCGCCCATCACGGTGTAGTTTTTTTTCCGCGCGGAACCGAGGTTGCCGACAATCATGTCGCCGGTGTTGAGCCCGATGCGCACCGCCAGGCTGACGCCAACGGGCGCGGCGTAGCGGGCGTTGATGCCCTCGAGCAGGCGCTGGGCTTCAAGGGCCGCGCGGCAGGCGGCGAGCGCGTGATCGGACAGCGCCGCGGGGGCGCCGAAGACAGCCATCACCGCGTCGCCGATGTATTTGTCCACGTAGGCCCCGTGGTTGAGCAGGCACTCGCTCGTTTCGTCGAGGTAGGCGTTGACGATCTCGACCATCAGCTCGGGCCGGTCGCGGAGTTTTTCGGAGAGATCGGTAAATCCCGCGAGGTCGGAGAAAAACACCGTCGCCTCGCGGCGCTCGCCGCCGAGCCGGATGGAGCCGGGATCGCGCACGAGCTGCGCCACCACGCCCGGATCCACGTAGGCGCCAAACATGGCCTGGATCTCCGCCTTGCGACGGCGCTCGGTCCAGAAGCTTTCCGCGGCGATGCCGAGCAGCGTCAGCAACGCGGCGACCGTCGGCGTGGCGGGTGCGAAAAACCAGCCGGCGCTGAGCCCGGCATATGCTGCCGGCAGCAGCACGACCACGAAGCCGATGGCGGTGACGGCCGGCACCGTGAGGCCCGGCCAGCGGGTGGCGATCAGCAGCAGGGTGAGCATCACCAGGGCGGCCACGGCGAGGGCGAAACCGGGTCTGAACGGCGTGATGAAGGCGTCCGCGGCGAGGTTGGTCCATGCGGTCCAGTGCAGCAGCAGGCCGGGCTCCAGCTTGCCGACCGGCAGCGGCTTGAAATCGAACGTGCCCGCGGCGTTGGCGCCGACAAAAACCGTCCGGCCGCGCACGAGGGCAAACGCCCCGCCCTCGAGGGCCGGTTCCTTTTGCAGCGCGGCGGCGAGGGCGGCAGGCGACAAATCCGGTGCTTGTTGGCTGATGCGGTCGAGGATGGGTAGCCCGGCTTCGATGAAGTGTGCGGCGGGCACGACCGGCACGCCTTGTGCCTTGATCTGTTCCAATCCGCCGTGCCAGCGGAGCAGTCCGCCGGGACCGCTCGCGGGCGGATCGAACGCCAGGGCGGCCAGTGAACGCGTCACGACGTAGTTGCGCGCGATGCCGTCGCTGTCGGGCAGAAAATCCACTTCGCCCGTGCGCGGCTTGATGAAACAGGCCGCCTGTTCCCGCCGGAAATCCTCGTCCCAAAACACCGGCCCCTGCCGGGCGGTGCGGCCCAGGATGGTGCCGGGCACCGCGGCGGCGGTGGCGGCGAGCAGCAGGTCCTGTTCGGCGGACTCCGAGTGATCGAAGAAGGTGAAATCCAGCACGATCCTTTCCGCCCCGGCGCGTTCGAGGCCGACAATCAGCGCGGCAAAGGCGGCGCGCGGAAACGGCCAGCGCATCGCATAGGGGTCGCGGCCCAGCCGGTCCATGGTGGACTGGTCCACCAACACCAGCGCGGATCCGGGCGGCACCGCGGAGGCGACCAAGGGCCGCCGGCTCGCGGCGTCAAAGAAGGCGCGGTCCAGCGCCGGACCGAACGGCGAAAAGTGAAACGCCGCGACCAGCAGCACCACCGGCGGCAGCCAGCGCCAACGGACCGACCGCGGGGCATGAGGGTTTGGGGCCACGGTGTCCGATTACAGTCATGCTTCGCTCCGACGGCAAGCAACCGCTCGCGGAGGGGGTGGCGTGGACCGGGTATTCACGAAGACAGACCAAGCACGGAAGGAATGGCCGCAAAAAGGCGCAATAAATCAAAGGCGAGGGAAACCGTGCCTGCGCCCATAGGCGCGCGGAAGAGCTGTGCGGGCAGATTGATTTCTTGTGCTTTTTTGCGGCAACAAAAGTTTTGGATTCGGCCGGTTGCCTACTTCGTCTCGGCCTTGGGGCAAAATGCTTGAATTGCTGATGAATACGCGGCGGCCGGCGTGGGATTACTCCGATGCAGGGAGTGGAACGGGTCGCCAACGCACGAGCGGCTGGTCGCCGGCGACGTAGAGCGGATGGCGCGGGTGGCCGTCCTGCGTGAGGCCGAGGCACCAGAGTTCGCGGCCGGCGAAGAGCTGCACCACGGCATCGGCCCGGGCCTGGAATTCGCCGCACACGCCCCAGGCCGCCACGATTTTCTCGCAGCGTCCGGCGGCGGCGAGGAGGGAGGCGTTGTTCTCCGGTCCGACGGGATCGGGCGCGGCCATCATCTCCTTCGGGTAGGGCGTGCGCAGGCCGAAGAGGTTGGCCATCCAGAACCCGTCGAATCCCTCACGCTGCGAGAACGTGCGGATGCGCATGAGGGTCGGATCGAGTTGCGCTTCATCCGCCGTGCTCGGGTTGAGCCCGATCCACATGATCAGCCGGTCCCCGAAGAGCGGGTTCCAGCGGTGCACCAGCGAGTAGCGGTGCTTCCGGTCGGGCGAGAAGTGGCAGTCGTTTTCCAAGATGGAAACAGTGGGATGAGAATCAGCATACTCCGCGCGAACCCGTGGGCGAGCCCTGACGGGATGATGTGGCGCGGGGTCTCCTCTTTTGCCGAGCCTTCCACCGTCGCCAAGGCTATGGTGGACAAGACGGAGGACAGGTCCGAACCCCGCCTGGCTTAACCCAACAGGGTCTCACGCGGAGACACGGGAGTACGCAGAGAATACAAGCGGCATCTTCGCGTTCTCCGCGACTCCGCGTGAAACCAGGCGGTAGGCAAGGCGGGGGCGGAGTCAACCCCGCCCTCCGACTACGTGGATTTCGCTCAACCGGCGAAACTCCGGCGCCCCCGACTCAATACACCTGTTCTTCCAGCAGCGCGAAGAGTTCGGCCTCGGTGATGCGCTTTTGCGTCATCGAGTCGCGCTCGCGGAGGGTGAAGGTGTCGCCGGGCTTTTCGATCGTCTCGAAGTCGATCGTCACGCACCACGGCGTGCCAATCTCATCCTGGCGGCGGTAGCGGCGGCCGATGGCGCCGGCCTCGTCGTAGAACACGGCGTACTTGCGCTGCAGCTTTTTGTAGAGGGCGTGGGCGCGGGCGGTGAGCTGCTCCTTGTTCTTGAGGAGCGGGAGCACGGCGACCTTCACCGGCGCGATGCGCGGGGAGAGGCGGAGCACGGTGCGCTTCTCGACGTTGCCCTTCTCGTCCTTCACGTCCTCCTCGGCGAACGCGGCGCAGAGGACGGCGAGGAAAATGCGGTCGGTGCCGACGGCGGGTTCGATGACGTGCGGGACGAACTTCTTCTTCGTGGCCTCGTCGAAGATCTCCTGCGGCTTGCCGCTGGCGTTGGCGTGCTGCGTGAGGTCGTAGTTACCGCGGGCGGCGATGCCCCAGAGCTCCTGCACGCCGAAGGGATACCGGAACATGATGTCCACAGTGCCGCGGGAGTAGAACGCGAGCTTCTCCTTCGGGTGGGCGTAGAGCGAAAGGTGCGACTCGGGCAGGCCGATGGAGAGGAGCCAGTTCTTGCACCACTGGATCCATTCCTCGTGGCACTTGGCCCAGTCGGCGTCCTCGTGGATGAAGTATTCCATCTCCATCTGCTCGAACTCGCGCGAGCGGAAGATGAAGTTGCGCGGCGTGATCTCGTTGCGGAACGACTTGCCGA
>JBIJDP010000344.1:0-4004 GCA_044344065.1 Opitutaceae bacterium | reverse complement strand
CCCGGCCCAATCCAACCAGCCGGCTTCACCCTCGCTTCATCCAATAGAACCGGGGCGATCAATACCGCCAGCAGCCGCGGCCCAGGCCGCTGCCGCGCACGGTGCCCACGCCGAGGCCGATCGTGATGCGCGATTCGGGATCGTAGTACCACGTGTCCACACTGCCAAAACGATAGCTGCCGCCGCGACCCCAGCCGTAACCCAGGGTGACCGAGCCGTGCACCTCGGGCTTCAATGCCGAGCGGACCTCGATGCCGCCGACCTCCGCCGCCGGGTTGACGGCAACGGGTGTGGTTGGATGGCGAGCGGTGAGCGCCGTGGCCACGGCCTGATTCAGCCGGTCTTGGCCGGCCGGTGATAGCTTGTCCAGACCCGCCGCCATGCGCTCTGCCGGCGTGCGGCGGCTGAGAAAGGTGCCGCGAAAGGCCGTGACCCCGCCCTGACGGGCCGAGGCGACCTCGCGCGCCACGAGCTGGTTGAGGGTGGTGAGTTCCCCCGGCGTCAGCGCGGTCAGGCCGATCTCGACAAACTCATTGGCGTGCAACCGGACGGAAAAGAGGGATTCCTCGGCGCTCGATGCGGAGACCGGCAACAGCAGCCCGGACAGCAGCGCCCACACGAACCAGCGGAGTGCGTTCATGCATCGTGTGACCCGGCGTGACCGGACGGGTTCCGAGGTGGTTGCTACCGCACGCGCGAAACCTTTTGGCCGAATCGGCGTCAAAGTGATGTCTGCAGAATTTTTGCCTCCCATGAAAACATCATCACTGCTGCGTATTTCCCTTCTCACGCTCGCGGGGGCCGCGGGCCTGGCCGCCACCGACCTGCGGGCGGATTCCCGGGTCAATGTTTCACTCGGCGTCGGTTTCCGCCTGCCGCATGGCTATGCGGAGGTGACGGTGGGCAAGGATCACTTTTACCACCATCGCGGCCGGTTCTACCGGCATGACCCGCGGCACGGCTTCGTCGTGGTGCGGGCGCCGCGCGGTGCGCACGTGCGCGGGTTGCCGCCGCGCGCCATTCGGGTGTACGTGGGCAGCACGGTCTACTACCGCTACGACGACATCTATTATCAATCCGCGCCCGACGGCTACGTGGTGGTCGATGCGCCGGTCAAGGTGGTCAAGCCGGCGACCGTCGTGGAGGAGGAATACCAATCCATCTGGCTGAACAACACCGAGTACCTGTTCAAGGACGGGCAGTTCTTCCGCAAGACGCCGGACGGCCTGATCTGGACCGAGGCCCCGTTGGGCGCGCTGACAAAGTCGCTGCCGGCCGATGCGACGAGCATCTGGTACGAGGGGACGGAGTACTTTGAGGCCGACAACGTATATTTCCGCAAAACCGCCGACGGCTACAAGGTGGTCACGGCGCCGTGGAAGCGGTGAGCGTGGTGGCGTGCCGCTACGCTGGTTTGAAGTTTAGGTGTTAAGTTTTAAGTCAGAGCCCGAGGCTTTCATCGCGGCGTAAAGCCATTCCTCTTGGTTGCTACAACCTAAACTTTAACTTAACATTTAACACTCATGCCCTCGCGGGGCATGCCTCATTCCGTGCCGGTGTCGAGGCCGCGGCGTTCTAGGAGGGGCTTGATCTCGGGGTTGGCGCCGCGGAAGGAACGGTAGAGGTCCATCGCCTCGCCGCTGCTGCCGCGGGAAAGCACGGTGGCACGGTAGTGGTCACCGTTCTTCCGGGTCAGGCCGCCGTTCTGCTTGAACCACTCCACGGTGTCGGCATCGAGCACCTCGCTCCACAGGTACGAATAGTAACCCGCGGCGTAGTCGTTGCCGGTGAAGATGTGCGAGAAGTAGGTGCTGCGGTAGCGCGGCGGCACGGGCGCGAAATCCACGCCGGCCTTTTTCAGGGCGGCGGCTTCAAAGGCCAGCACACCGTCGGCGGACGGAACTTCGCCGACCTTGAGCTGGTGCCAGGCTTGGTCGAGCAGGCTGGCGGCGAGGTATTCCGTCGTCGCGTAGCCCTGGTTGAACTTCCGCGCCGACATCACCTTGGCGAGCAGTTCCGCCGGAAGCGGTTCACCGGTCTTGTGGTGCTTGGCGTAGTTGGCCAGCACCTCGGGCCAGGCGGCCCACATCTCGTTGGCCTGCGAGGGGAACTCGACGAAGTCGCGCGGCACGTTGGTGCCGGCGAAGCGCGGGTACTTCACATCCGAGCACATGCCGTGCAGCGCGTGGCCGAACTCGTGGAAGGCGGTCGTGACCTCGTCGAAGGTGAGCAGCGTGGGCTCGCCGTCCGGCGGCTTCGGGACGTTGAGGTGGTTGCCGACGACGGCGGTCTGGCTGAGGAGGCCGGCCTGGGCGACATACTCGTTCATCCAGGCGCCGCCGCGTTTCGACGGCCGGGCGTACATGTCCATGACAATGAACGCGAGGTGCGAGCCGTCGGCATTGAAGATCTCGAAGATCTGCGTGTCGGGATGGTACTTCGGCAGGTCGGTGCGCTCCTTGAAGGTGAGACCGAAGAGCTTGGTCGCGGCGAAAAACACCCCGTCCTGGATGACGCGGTTCATCTCAAAGTACTGCCGGATCTGCGACTCGTCGAAGGCGTAGCGCGCGACGCGCACCTTCTCCGCGTAGAGGTCCCAGTCGGCGGCGGTCACGGTGAAGCCGCCGTTTTCCGCGTCGATCACCGCCTGGATGGCGGCGGCCTCCCGGCGGGCGTTGGCGACGGCGGGCTTGGCGAGGTCGGCGAGGAGCTTGTTCACCGCACCCACGCTGCGGGCGGTCTGTTCGGCGGCCTGGTAGGCGGCGTAGTTTTCGTACCCGAGCAGGGTGGCAATTTCGGCGCGGATGGTGGCGATGCGGGCGACGATTGCGCGGTTGTCGTAGGCGCCGCCGTGGCTGCCGCGGGCGAGTCCAGCCTGCATGAGCTGCTCGCGCGTGGCCCGGTTGGTCAGCGAGGAGAGCGGGGGCTGGCCGGTGGTGTTGAGGATGGTCAGCAGGTACTTGCCGTCGTGCCCAGCGGCGGCGGCGGCCGCGGCGCCGGTTTGGATCTCGCTCTCGGAGAGACCGGCAAGTTCCTCGCGGGTGCCGATCACGACGGCGTCGGCGTTCTTTTCCTTCAGCACGTTCTGCGTGAAGGCGGTCAGCAGGCTGGCGAGTTCGGCGTTGAGGTTGGTGAGGCGGGTCTTTCCGCTGTCGGGCAGGAGCGCGCCGGCGCGGGCGAAGTCCTTGTAATAGCGGTCGAGCAGGCGGGCCGACTCCGCGTCGAGGCCGAGCCGGGCCTGCGTGTCGAACAGCGCGCGGATGCGGGTGAAGAGGGCGGGGTTGAGCTTGATCGAGTCGCGGTGGGCGGAGAGGCGGGGCGCCATCTCGGTCTCAATCTTCAGCATGGCGTCGTTGGAGATCGTGCCGGAGAGGTTGTCGAAGATCGCGGCCACGCGGTTGAGCGTCTGGCCGGATTTTTCCAGGGCGACGATCGTGTTGTCGAACGTGGCCGGCGCCGGATTGCCGGCGATGGCCGCCACTTCCTGCAGCTGTTCCGCCATGCCCTGCTCAAAGGCGGGCACATAGTGCTCGTCCTTGATCAGGTCGAAGTGGGGAAACTGGTGGGGCAGGCTGCTGGGCTGGAGGAGCGGATTGGCGGTCATGGGTGGGGTTGGGGTGGTATCGGCCCGGGCGGATAGCGCGAGGACCAGGGTGGCCACGAGGGCTGGAATCACGGAGGGTTTCATCTGTGAGATTCGTGAGGATTGATAGATGGCCGAAAAATCTGGAGATATTCCGGAGAGTGCAAGGCCGTCCGGAAGGATGGTTCCTTTGGGTGATGGGCGGATTCCGATGCGCCAGTGGTGGAGGCCGATAAGCCCCGGACATTCCTTTCGCGGGGACAGCTTATACCTCCGGCTGGATCGGTTTTGCGGGCACAGGCGCAGGAAGCACTTATCCCGTATCCCTCGATCCGATTTTACCACCAAGAACACAAAGTGCCGTCCGGTTTGCAGGAGTCTCCCGTGCGCCTATAGGCGCCTCGTACGCTTCATCTGCCTT
>JBIJDP010000343.1:0-4018 GCA_044344065.1 Opitutaceae bacterium | reverse complement strand
GCATGGCGCCGTCGGCGCGTTGGGCGTCGGCAATGTCGCGGATCCACTTGTGGAAGAAGCCCGCGACATCGCGGTTCCAGGCGGCGGTGCGGCAGAAGACCTGCGCGTCGCCCATCCAGCCGAGGCGTTCATTGCGCTGCGGGCAGTCGGTGGGCACCTCGAGGAAATTGCCGCGCTGGCCCCAGTCGATGTTGCGCTGGAGCTGGTTGATGAGCGGATCGTTGCAGGTGAAGTCGCCGGTGCGCGGAGTGTCGTTGTGCAGGACGACCCC
The DNA here is from genome assembly GCA_044344065.1 of Opitutaceae bacterium. Lineage (GTDB taxonomy): Bacteria > Verrucomicrobiota > Verrucomicrobiia > Opitutales > Opitutaceae > UBA2377. Next base: position 3,747 of record JBIJDP010000343.1, on the reverse strand, counting down.
CGTGATGGCGTCGGCGGGCAGTTCCTCCGGGTGGCCGGAGAGCTCCACGTAGCGGAATCCGTGGAAGGTGAAGCGCGGCTCCCAGGTTTCGCCGGCGGGATCGCCCTTGGCCGTGTAGTAGTCGGCGGCGCGGATGCCGCGGAGATTCTCGACGTAGATCGTGCCGTCGGGATTGAGCACCTCGGCGAAGCGCAGCTTGAGGATGCGGCCGGCGGGGACTTTCACCTTCAGCCGCACGCGGCCGACCATGTTCTGGCCGAGGTCGATGAGCCAGACGGGCTCGGGCCAGATGTTGAACTTCTTGGCGGGCGCCGCGGGTTTGATTTCCTGCGTGACGCGGACCGACGGGCCGAGCACGGGCGAGAGTTCGATCGCCGGGGCGGGGAAGGTGGTGACGGGCAGCCAGGCGCGGTCGTCGTATTCGGCGGTGCTCCAGCCGGTCAGCTCGCGGCGGGCATCGTAGGTTTCGCCAAACATGATGTCGCTCTCGGTGATGGGCCCGAAGCTGGTCTTCCAGGAGCTGTCGGTGGCGACCAGTTGCGTGGAACCGTCGGCGAAGGTGAGGATGAGCTGGGCGCGGAGCTTGGGGCGGTCGCCGTAGTAGCTGCGCGTGCGCCAGCCGACGCGGCCGGCGTACCAGCCGTCGCCAAGAATGGCCCCAGCGGCGTTGGCACCGTTCTTCAGCAGCGCGGTGACGTCGTAGGCGAGGTATTGGACGCGCTTGTTGTAGTCAGTCCAACCGGGCGTGAACTCCTCGATGCCCACGCGGGTGCCGTTGAGCTCGAATTCGTAGCAGCCCAGGGCGGTGATGTAGAGCCGGGCGGAGACGGGCTTGGCGCCGACATTGAAGATCGTGCGCAGATAGGGCGATGGCATCGAGGCTTCGGGTCCGCCGGCGAGGGCGGATCCGATCCAGTCGCCCTGCCAGTCCGAGGCATCAAGGAGGCCGGCTTCCCAGAAGGCCAGAGTGCTCGTGGTGCGCCGGTTTTTCTCGTCCCAGATTTCAACCCGCCACCAGGCACGCTGCCGGGAGGCGAGCGGCACGCCGGCGTAGGCGATGTGCGTCGTGGCGTCGGAGGCCACGCGTCCGCAGTTCCAGAGATCGGCCGGGCCGTTGCGCCGGGTCGAGACCGAGATGCGGTAGGCGGTTTGCCGCGCGCCGCGCCGACCGTCGGTGGCGAGTCGCCAGCTCAGGCGCGGGGTCGCGTCATGGACGGCGAGGGGATTCTCGAAGTAGTTGCAACGCAGTTGGACCGGACGCGTGAATGAGGGCATGGGAAACAGGCCAGAGCCAAACGGGTGACGATGCGGTAAGGCAAGGGTGGCGTGGGCGAACATTCAGCGGTTCGGGTGGAACCACGTTCGTAGTGCCGGTCTTCCCTGCTTCGCTGAAGCTTCGCAGGGCACGGTAGCCGGCACTGGATTAAGGGAAGCTATCCGCCGGCGGGACGTTCCCAGCGCGGGCTGAAGCTCCGCGCTACGAATCGCAGTGCTTGTCATCGGCGGGAGCGGACCTAGCTTGCGGGCATGGCCAAGGTTCTTGTCACCGGCGCGGCCGGATTCATCGGCAGTCACACCACGGACCTGCTCCTCGCGGGCGGGCACACGGTGCTGGGACTGGATAATTTCCGCAGCGGTCACCGCCGCAATCTCACCGCGGCGATGCAGTCGGCGGCGTTTCGTCTCGTCGAAGCCGACGTGGCCGAGCCGGGTGTCGTGGCGAAACATGTCGCGGACTTCCGGCCCGATGCGATCATCCACTTGGCGGCGTTGGTCAGTGTCCAGGAGAGCATCAGCGACCCGGCCTTGAATCGCCGGCTGAATGTGACCGCCACACAGCTCGTCGCGGACGCGGCGGTGGCGCACGGCGTGAAGCGCATTGTGTTCGCCTCATCGGCGGCGATCTACGGCGACACGACCGACCTGCCGATTCGCGAGGAGACGGCCAAGCTGCCCATCAGTCCCTATGGCGAGGCCAAGCTGAAGTCCGAGGGCATTTTACTGGGCTTGTCCGCGGCCGGTGGGCTGACCGTGCGTTGCCACCGTTATTTCAATGTCTTTGGTCCGCGGCAGGACCCGGCTTCGCCTTACTCCGGCGTGATCTCGATCTTTGAGCGACGTTACCGGGAAGGCAAAGGCGTCACCATTTTCGGCGACGGGTCGCAGACGCGGGATTTCATCTCGGTGCACGATGTGGCTCGGGCCAATCTCATTGCCGCGACCAAGGCCGGCATCGTTTCCGGTGCTGCTAACATCTGCACTGGTCGCGCCACCTCGTTGCGCGATGTGGTGGGCATCTTTGCGCAGCACTATCCCAAGGTGACGGCGCCCCAGTATGCCGCGGCCCGGGCGGGAGACATCGTCCATTCGCTCGGCCGGCCGGAGCGGGCGCAGGCTGAACTGGGATTCACGGCGCAGGTGCCGGTGGCGGACGGGTTGGCCGAATTGATCCGCAGCGGGGCCTAGTGAATCGATTCACCGGTTTGTCAGGCCTGGCGTAGCCACGAGCGTGAGCGAGTGAGGGATCGGAGTTGGTAGTTCGGAGATCGCAGATCGAGTTCGGGCAGGATTCGAACTCCCTTCTCCGATCTCCCAACTGCGAATGTCACAGACATTCTGCTTGGCGCAAACGCGTCGGGCTGGGAGAGATGGGGTATGGCAGAAAACCCCAAGGCATATGTCTGCATCATGGCGGGCGGCAGCGGTGAACGATTCTGGCCGATGAGCCGGCGGCGCACGCCGAAGCATTTGCTGAAGCTCTTCTCCGACCGCACCCTCGTGGAAGACACCGTGCGTCGCCTTGAAGGCGTGGTGCCGCTCAGCAACATTTTTGTGCTCACGAACGAAGCGCAATTGCCCGGCACCCGGGCGGCCCTGTCGTTTCTGCCGCCGGAGCAGATCATCGCCGAGCCGGCGAAACGGGACACCGCTCCGGCCGCCGCGCTGGCGACCGGACTCGTGCGGGCCCGCGATCCCGAGGCCGTGCTGGCGCTCCTGCCGGCGGATGCGTTGATCAAGGACACGGCGACCTTTGCCCGGCAACTGGCCGGAGCGCTGAAGCGCGCGGCGCAGAACGACACACTACTGACCTTTGCGATCAAGCCGACTTATCCGGCCACGGGCTTTGGCTACCTGGAGATGGCGGAGGAACTCGGTGGCGGGTTCCGGCGGGTGGCCCGCTTCGTGGAGAAACCCGACAAGACCACGGCTGAACGTTACGTGATCGGGGGCAACCATGCGTGGAACGCCGGCATGTTCATCTGGCGGGTCCCGGCGTTTCTGGCCGAGGCTGAGCGGCAGGCCCCGGCGCTGGCGACGTTCATCCGCGAATTTCCCCGCGGAGACTGCGGGGCGTACCTGGCGGAGAAATTTCCGGCTCTGCCCAAGATTTCCGTTGATTATGCGATCATGGAGCAGGCGGCTTCAGTGGCCACGCAACTGGCCGAATTCGACTGGGACGATGTCGGGGCGTGGACGGCGTTGCCCGCGCATCTGCCGATCGATCCCAAGGGCAACACCCTGCGCGGCACGGTCGTGACTCAGGATGCGTTGAACAACATTGCCGTCAGCAACGGCCGCATGATCGCCCTCTGCGGCGTCAAGGATCTCGTCGTCGTGGAGACGCCCGATGGCGTGCTCGTCTGCCACCGCGATGCCGTGCAGGACATCAAGCATTTGATGCCCAAGCTCCCGCGGGAATTGCTGTGAGTGGCGGCCGGTTGCGCCGCAGGTGGATCCGTGAAGGGG
>JBIJDP010000342.1:0-4021 GCA_044344065.1 Opitutaceae bacterium | reverse complement strand
CCGCCCACGGCCTGAATATCGCCGTGGTCGAATTCACCGGCGGCACCGCCGCGGCACCGCAGCGTCTGCTCGGGGCCTCGGTGCCGGTCGATGGCGCCACCTGGTTCTTCAAGTTCACCGGCCCGCCCGCGCTGATCGAACAGGAAAAGCCCGCCTTCCTCGCCTTCATCCAAACCCTCCAGACCCCCTGACCATGATCGCCACCCTTCTGCGCGACCTGCGCGACGTGCTTGTCTCCCTCAAGCTGACTGTCGCCCTCATCGTTTTTTCCTGCGTCCTGATCCTCGCGGCCACGCTCGATCAGGTGAACCTCGGCATCTGGGCCGTGCAGGAGAAATATTTCCGGACCTTTGTGGTCTACTGGCAGACCGGGGACATGAACCTCGCGATCTTCCCCGGCGGCTACACCATCGGCGGCCTGCTGCTCATCAACCTCATCGGGGCGCACTTCTACCGCTTCAAGTGGACCTGGCGGAAGACCGGCATCTGGCTCGCCCACGCCGGCCTCATCATACTGCTCATCGGCGAACTGCTCACCGGACTTTTCCAGGATGACTACTACCTGCGGCTCAATGAAGGCGAGACCAAGAACTACTCGGAGAGCCACCGGCACGTGGAACTCGCCCTCATTGATACCAGCGCGCCGGGCACCGACACGGTGGTCGCGATTCCCGAGGAACTGCTGACCCGCAAGGAATCGCTGCAGCACCCGAAGCTGCCGTTCCGCCTCACGGTCAAATCGTATTTCCAGAACTCCACCCTGCACATGCGCGCCCCGCATGATGCCGGCGCGCCCTCCGAGGCCAACCAGGGAGTCGGCCCGCAGATCATGGCCACCTCGCAGCCGCCGACCTACAAGTCCGACACCCGCAACCTGCCCAGCGCGTATGTCGAACTCTCCGGCACCGATGGCCCGATCGGCACCTGGCTTGTCTCCACCATGCTGGATGACCCCCAGACCTTCACCCACGCCGGCCGCACGTGGAAAATGACGCTGCGCTTCGCCCGCCACTACAAGCCCTACTCGCTTACGCTGCTGAAATTCAGCCACGACCGATACGCCGGCACCGAGATCCCGAAGAATTTCTCCAGTCGTATCCGCCTCACCACCCCCGACGGCCGCGACGACCGCGAGGTGCTCATCTACATGAACAACCCGCTGCGCTACGCGGGCCTCACGTTCTACCAGGCGGGCTTCGAAAACAATGACCGCACCACCATCCTGCAGGTCGTGCGCAACCCGAGCTGGCTGATGCCCTACATCGCCTGCATCGTGATGACGCTCGGCCTGCTCATCCAGTTCGGCATTCATCTCTTCGGGTTCGTCACCCGCCGCCGGACCTCGGCTGCGGCCGCGGCGACCACCAGCCCCGCCAACCGACCCGGCGGCATCTATCCCCTCGTGGTCCTCGGCGTGGCTGCCGCCGCGGTGATTTATACGCTGATTCCCCCGCGCGAACGCAGCGAATACAACCTCAACGCCTTCGGCGACCTCCCCACCCTCGTCAACGGCCGCATCAAGCCGCTCGACACGGTCGCCCGCACCTCCCTGCTCGTGCTGCAGGGCCGCCAGCGCGTCAAGACACCCGACGGCCGCACCCTGCAGCCCGCCGAATGGCTGCTCGACGTGATCTACCGCCCGGAGATCGCCAACAGCTACCAGCACTTCGAGATCGTGCACCCCGACGTGCTCGCCCTTCTCAACCTCACGGCCGAGGAAGGCGCCGGCAAAAAGCGCTTCAGCTTCACCCAGTTTTCGAAGGGCCTCGAGGAGCTTGACCGCCAGGCCAAGTTCGCCGACGCCGTCGAGTCGGCCGTGCGCAATCCCTTCCAGCGCGCGGTCGTGCAGCTCCGCAACAACATCGTCCTTTTCCAGCGGCTCCAGAGCAGCCTCGTGGCTCCCGGGATCGACGACTTCCTGGGCAAGCTGGCCCGGTTCGACACGATCATGCCGGCCGGTCTGGCCGCCGCCAAGGCCCAGCGGGCCGGTGAATCGCACGATGAGAACGCCGCCCGCCTCGTCCGCGACCTGAGCGTCAGTTTCGCCTCGATGGAATCTTTCGGCTACCTGCTGCCCATGCCGCCCGCGACCGGCAAGTCCGACCCCACCGGCTGGCGCAACACCGGCGCCGCCCTGCGCGAAAGCATGGCCAACGGCCGGATCGACCCCGCGGTCGCCAGCTATGTCGCCATCGGCCAGGCTTGGCGCGCCTACCAGCCGGCGGAATTCAACCGGCTGGTCCAGGAGTACCGGGCCGGGTTGGATCGCGAGATCCCCGACCTGATGCGGAAGTCCGATGTCGAATCACTCTTCAATTCCTCCCAGCCGTTCTACACGAGTTCGGTGCTCTACGTGACCGCCTTCCTTGTCGCCGTGTTCTCCTGGCTCCGCTGGCCCGGCGCCCTGGGTCGGACGGCATTCTGGCTCACCACGCTCGCGTGGCTGCTGTCCACCGCCGGCATCGTCGCCCGCATGTGGATCGAGGGCCGTCCGCCGGTCACCAACCTCTATTCCTCCGCGCTCTTCGTCGGCTGGGGCGCCGTGGCGCTGTGCCTTGTGCTGGAGGTGACCTACAAGAACGCCATCGGCAGCGTGGCCGCGGGGCTCATCGGCTTCGGCACCCTGCTCATCGCCCACCACCTCTCGCTTGGCGGTGACACGATGGAAATGATGCGCGCGGTGCTCGATTCCAACTTCTGGCTGGCGACGCACGTCGTCACCGTGACCATCGGCTACTCGGCCACCTACCTCGCGGGCTTCCTGGCGTTGATCTACGTCGTCCGCGGCGTGTTCACCCGCTCGCTCGACCAGGCGACGGCCGATGCCCTCAACCGCATGGTCTACGGCATCATCTGCTTCGCCACGCTCTTCAGCTTCGTCGGCACCGTGCTCGGCGGCATCTGGGCCGACCAGTCCTGGGGCCGCTTCTGGGGCTGGGACCCGAAGGAGAACGGCGCCCTCATCATCGTCCTCTGGAATGCCCTCATCCTCCATGCCCGCTGGGGCGGCCTGGTGAAGGCCCGCGGTCTGATGAACCTCGCCATCTTCGGCAACATCGTCACGAGCTGGAGCTGGTTCGGCGTCAACATGCTCGGCGTCGGCCTGCACAGCTACGGCTTCATGGATTCCGCCTTCTGGTGGCTCATGCTGTTCGTCTGCAGCCAGCTCGCCTTCATCGCGCTCTCGAGCCTGCCCCTGTCCATGTGGCGCAGCCCGCTTGGCCCCAAGCCCGCCGTCTAGCCCCGGCGAACTCCGCACGAGCGCGAGCAAGCTCGCGGCCTACCGTTGCTTCGTAGGCCGCCTGCTTGCAGGCGCTCGTTGCGCTACCGCAACCATTCAGGCTCTCGCTCGACTTGACTCGCGTCGCACTCAAACCAACCGGTTTCATCGCGCCCCAACCAAAACCACCGGTACGACTCGCCCGATCGGAGAAGGCCCGCCCGATAAGGGTTCAGGAACAAATACCGCATAACCGCCGACACCGGTTCGTCCGGCCGAAGCCGGTGCTCGTAGTAGTTGGGCTGCCAACCCCAGCCTTTCGCCGTCAAGGCACTCCGGGTTCTGGCCTTGAGGCGCGCAACGCATCGGGACAATGCCAATCCCCCGGTCAGGCGCACAAACAGATGCAGGTGATCTGGCATCAGCACACCGGCGCGCTGCACCCAGTGCTGGTCGCGCTCGATTGAGTTCAGTTCAGCGTGAATGATGTGAGCGATCTCATCGTCGACAGGCTGTGCATGACGCGCGACAGAGCACAGGGTCAGGAAGTAGGACGCTCCGGTTATGGTAATCCGATGCCGGCGCAGCGCGCCTTCTCCTCGACCTGGGGTATGCATGATATCACGCGAGCGCAGCGGGTCCGGCAAGACAAGGGGTCGTGACGTATTACGAAGCGATTGATCGCAATTGAGTAATACCAATCGCCGTTAGCTAATACACTTTAGGTTGGCGCGCCAGAGTTTACCTGATCGGCGAGCCAGGTGTGGATGAGGGAGGAAACGGCGGCCGGGGTGGACCAAG
>JBIJDP010000341.1:0-4034 GCA_044344065.1 Opitutaceae bacterium | reverse complement strand
CCCACCGCGCGGCACTGGCGGATCGCGACCGTCCGGGTTGGCTATTGCCGCGGACCCCGTGCGCATTGTTGCGCGCCGGAGCCTGCTCGATCTATGCCGCCCGGCCCGAGACCTGCCGGGCGCATCACAGCGATGATGCGGCCGCTTGCCAGACGAACCTCGAGCAGGGCAACGAGGCGATCGACGTGAAAATCCCCGGCCTGCGCGGCCGGATGTATGCGGTCATGCTCGGATTGGATCACGCCATCGAGGAGGCGGGCTTCGACGACCGGTCCTATGATTTGGGCACCGCACTGCACGAAGCCCTGACGGACAGCCGCTGCGCCATCCGCTGGACGCAGCGCCAGCCGGCGTTTTCGGATTCGTGTTTGGAGACACCGGAATGGCCGGAAGCGGAGTCAGCCGCGGATTGAATGTAGGGCGGGGTCGCCGAACCGCGCCTGGAAATACGCCCAGCCTGCCCTCCGTCTTGCCCACCATAGCCTTGGCGACGGTGGGAGGCTCGGCGAAGGAGGAGACCCCGCCCTACGTTGTCTTGCCGGTGCGGACGGTGACTAAAGCTCGCTATATCCACCCTGCGCGCAGACAAAGGTCCACGCCGTCGGGGAAACGAACATTCCGAAGGTGAGTCAACTCAACCAAGGAACACCCAACATGGGCGACAGATCTCCGAAATCCACCCAGAAGCACGCCGCGCAAAAGCAGTCGAAGACCGACGGCGTGAATCAGAAGAAGAACGCACTCATCATGTCGCAGCAGGCGACCAAGGCCAAGGCGGCCGCCGCCGGCAAGAAACGGTAGGCAATCGCCAGTCGTATCGCCTCGCACCGGTCACGGTGGGTGGCGGCGACTTTGCCAATCCCATCACCGCGATCTTCAACCACTCAAATTATGGCCAAAACACAAAATTCCCAGAAACAGTCACGCAAGCAGCCGCTGAAAACCCCGGCACAGAAAAAAGCCGACAAGCGCGCGAAGAAGCAAGGCCGCTGAGCTTCGGTTCTTTGTTCTGGTTAGGGTTGCGGCATCGCGCACAACAGAGCGCGAGCAGTATGCCTGGCCGGGCGGATTTAGGCGCCGTTGGAATCCACCAACCATGCGGCTGAATTCGTAGCGCGGTGCTTTAGCACGCGTCTGGACCGCCACTCGATGGATTGGCGTTTTCGAACCAGTGCCGGCTGAAGCGCGGCACTACGTTGGGCCGGCATAGTCTTCGGCACGTTTCACGGTGGTTGAAACTTCCTGGGCAGTTGGCTGACGTCTCAATACCGCATCACCACTTCCGTCTGCCCCGTGAAATCGGCGACGCGCACGGTTTCGGAATCGTTCACCCAGGTTCCGCCGGCGACCTGCACAGGCGGGCGGCCTGAAGGATGCGGTATGCGAAGCTCAAGGGTGTGCGGGCGCCTTGCGCCCGGGCAGGCGACGACGGCCTTGATTTCCTGGCCGTCGGCCGAGACGGATACATTGAAGGACAGCGGACCGAAGTAGCTGGCGGCCTTGTCGACCGCTATATTCGCCCCGGGCTGCAGGTAGGCTCGCGGGATTCCGGTGAGGAGACGCAGCGTATCGCCATTCTCCAGATAAAGCATCCAGCGCGTTTCCATGAGGAACCAAGCCTCCTCGTGGGTCTTGTGCGGGCTGGCGGGGAAGAAATGCTCGGTGAACGTGTAGGTGGACCGGTCCGCGATGGCGGCGACGGTGGCATACCACGCCTGCAGGAACGCCTTGGTCTCACTGCGTTGCAGGTGCAGCCAAGGATGCCGGCTGTAGTAGGGCTGGCTGAAAACCACGTTGTCCCGGGTCATCAGTTCGCTGTGCGTTTGCAACAGCTCGGCCGCCAGGGGTTCATGCGGGCCGATCACTTCCTGGAACACCAGATAGAGCGGTCCCAAGAGCGAATCGCGCGCGGTCATCGCGGCGTGGGTAAACCAGCTGCCGCCATCGGCGTGCAGCATCACGGGTCCGCGATAACCGGTCCACGGCGGGGCCGCGCGCATCCAGGTGCCGTCGCCGAGTGGCACCAGGGGTGATCGCGCCAGGCTCTCGTCCAGGGCCGTGCGGATGTCCGCCTTGAGGGCCTGGGCGACGGCATGGTAACGGGCGGATTCCTCCGGCGCCGACGGACGCAGCATCTCGGCGGCGCGAGCGAGGCCGAGGTACGCGTAGCCGTTGAGCATGAAGGAGCGGTACGGATCCTCGGGATCGGCCGTTTTGCCATCGAGCAGGCCGTAACCTTTGCCCCGCAGTTCCGGGAGCAGGTTCCGCTCGCGCCAGGCGATGAGGTAGTTGCAGGCCTTGGTGAGGTGCGGATGCACGCGCCGGAGCCAGGCGTCGTTGCGGGTGTAGCGGTAGTGTTCGCCGAGGGACCAGAGCACCGCCCCGGTCTCCAGCATGTAGCCGTTGAAGTTCTGGATGAATCCATCCTCGTGCTGTTTCTGCAGGAAGAAGTCCAGGGCGCGGGCCGCCGTGTCGTGCCAGCCCATCGAATCCATGAACTGGATGATGGGAGAGCTTTCGGACCCGATGGCGGTGTAGAGGCCGATGGCGGGCAGCAGGGTGCCGTGCGGCTCACGGCCGTAGGTGATGAGGTCGAGGTGCAGCAGGCCGGCCTGTGACATCTGCTGGATGCGCGGCTCCGGGATCTGCCACTGGGCGGCGGAATCGAGCTTGCCGCGCCAGAAGGCGCGCGCCTCGGCGAGACGGGTGTCGAAGGACTGCCGGGCCAGGGCCAGGGCTCGCTCGGCGCTGATTGGGCGGTGAGGGACAAAAAACTCGAGCACGGCGGACTCGCCGGGCAGCAGGAGCACGGAGGTTTCCTCGGCGGGCAGCGGCCGGCCGTTGAATTTGCTCACGGCAAACACCCGGCCCGACGTGAAGCGGCTGAGTCCCTGGGCGGCATCGAAGCTCCACGGTGGGAGTTTCGGGGATACCTGCGTGGCCAGCGATGGCACGGCGGTGCGAAACAGGGCGTAGTGTGGCGTTTGACCCCGGTTGGTGGCGACGGCGCGGGCGTAGAGCACCACCTCTTCGGGCGGGTCAAGCTCGGCATCGTGCAGCTTCCGTTCCGCCTCCGCCTGGGCGGGCGTGAACATGTGGCCGTGGCCGTGGGCATCTGCGACGAGGTAGTCCGTGCCGCGAAGATTCTGCGGCGTGAGCGGCGAGCACTCCAGCGAGACGAACATGGTCAGGTCGTACTGGATGGCCTCGTCGTCAATCTGCCCGCGGAGGATCGGCAGGACCTGCCCGTCGAGGTGGCGGACGATATTGTTGCGTGCGCCCCAGCCGCGGCCGAGGTGAAACGACAAGGTGGCGGGCTGCTTGGGCGTCTCGGGCAGCGGGACGTCGTGGCCGGCGAACTTGGGCCGGATGGATTCCAGGCGCTCGTCGATACGGAAGAGTCGCATATCGCGGCTCACCCCCAGCCAGGTTTCCACCTTCACCTCGCTTCCGGTTGCGACCGCCGCGGCAAAAGTGGCCTCGGGTGCGGCGGCGATGTGCTGCAATTTGGTCCGGCCGGCGCGTTCCCGGATGTTTGCGACCACCTCGGCATAGGTGCGGGGATCGGACGCTGCCGTGATGATCACCCCTTCCTCGGGGACGAAAATCGGACAGGCGGAGGTGACGTCGCCGAGTCTGAAAGTGAACGGGCGTGGCGCCACCTCAACGGTGACAAGCACGGGCAGCGACGCGGTCGCGGCCGAGGGGGAAATGACCAGCTCAAGCCGGGGCGAGGCCGTGGTGGAGAAGTCGAAGGAGTCCTGCGTCACCGTTCCGCCGGGCGCGCGGAGTGTGTCCAGCGTCCCGCGGTCCACGGCCACCCGGCCGGTCGCCCCGGGCCGGGCCCAAAGGACTGATACACCCTGGCCCGAGGCGGCCAGTGACGGAGCGGCGAAGCATGCACCTAGGCAAAACAGGTTGTGGAACGGAAGGTGTCGCATGTTCCGGGAGCAAACCGGGCGGCTTTGTCCGAGGCAAAGGGAAAGACCGTGGGTATGCGTGGGCCTGACTGTAGGAGCGGGTTTATTCCGCGC
>JBIJDP010000340.1:0-4049 GCA_044344065.1 Opitutaceae bacterium | reverse complement strand
TTGCGGTCGAACACCGGCTGCGGTGCAAGGACGGCTCCTGGAAATGGGTGCTCATCCGCGGCATGGTCATGCATCGCGACGCGGCGGGCCACCCCCTGCGCATCATCGGCACCCACACCGACCTCACCGCCCGCAAGCAGGCCGAGGAGGACCGGCTGGTGCTCGGCAAACTGGAATCCACCGGCGTGCTCGCCGGCGGCATCGCCCACGATTTCAACAATCTCCTCACGGCCATCCTCCTCAACCTGGAGCTGGCCCAGCTCAATCCCGCCGACACCGCCGGGCTCAAAAAGCGCCTGGAGGGCGCGCAGAATGCCGCGCTCTCGGCCCGCAACCTGACCCAGCAGCTCATCACCTTCGCCCGGGGTGACGCCACCCTGCCCCGGGTGGTCGTGATTTCCGACCTGCTGCGTGAATCGGTTCCGCTGGCCCTGACCGGCTCAACCGTGCGGGGCGACATCCACATCGCCCCCGACCTGTGGCCGGCGGAAGTGGATGCCGGCCAGATCGGGCAGGTGGTTCGCAATCTCGTGCTCAACGCCCGCGAGGCCATGCCCGACGGCGGGGTCGTCACCCTGCGGGCGGAAAACGCCGTGGTCCAGGCCGGGGACGGCCGCCACCTGCCCGCGGGCAATTACCTGCACCTCACGGTGTCCGACCATGGCGAGGGCATCCAGCCGGACGTGCTGCCCAAGATCTTCGACCCCTATTATTCCACCAAGCAGCGCGGGCCGCAGCGCGGCATGGGGCTTGGCCTGACCATCTGCCACGCCATCATCCAGAAGCACAACGGTGCGATCAGCGTGGATTCAAGCCCGCAGGAAGGCACCGTCTTCCACGTGTTCCTGCCGGCCGTCCCGCAGGCGGCGGTGGCGGCCGACGCCCCGGCCGGCGCCCGGAACCTGTCCCGCCAGCCGTCCGCCCGGATTCTGTTGATGGATGACGAGCCCGCCTTGCAGCATTCGATCGCCCTGGCGCTTGAGGAGATGGGGCACACCGTGGAGTTGACGGGTGATGGCCGGGCGGCCGTCGAGCAGCATGCCATCGCCCGCGCCGCCGGCCAGCCCTTCGATGTCGTCCTGCTCGACCTGACCGTCCCCGGCGGCATGGGCGGCCGCGAGGCCGTGAAGGCCATGCGCGTGCTCGAACCCGGGATGAAGGCGGTCGTCATGAGCGGCTACGCCAACGACGAGGTCCTCCATGACAGCGCCGCGCACGGATTCGACGCCGTGCTCAAGAAACCCTTCGACCTCTCGGCGCTCCGCGACACCTTGGAGCGCCTGCTCAAAAAGTAGGGCGGGTCTCCGACGGATTCACTCTCACTGGCGCAGTTGGACGCGGAGTTTTTTAACCACGGATTTAGAGCCCTGTCGCTTCGCTCGGTAGCACGGATGCCACGGATCAGAGGATGGCCACAGGAGGCTCAAAAAACACATAAGGGATCCAATCCTTAAAACAGGAATATACAAAGGATTCAGAGATGTTGGTTTCAGAGCCCTGATCCCTCTGCTGCCTCCTGTAAAATAGTCCGGGTCCTTATGTGCCTTCTGGGCCTCTTGTGGCCATTGCCTTGGCATCCATGGAATTCGTGCCTGCCCTCTGTAGGCTCGGCGAAGGAGGGGTTAAAAAAACTCCCGGCAGCGCCGGCCGATTTCCGTCAGGCGGGACAGGTTGACGTCGGGCGGGACGTTGTCGGAGACGCCGAGGATCAGGTGGCTCCCGCGGCGGGCTTCACCGAAAACGCCGTCGAGATAATTGCTGAAGGCGCGCTCGTCCATTTCGGCGTCGAGCAGGACGATGGACGGAATGCCGCCCCACACGGTGGTGCGCGGACCGAAGCCCTGGCGCAGCTGCGCGAGCGTGCACCGGGTCATGGGGGCGGGGCAGACGGATTCGGCGATATCGAATCCGCACGCCGGGAAATACGGCAGCAGGCGCTGATTCTCGCCGTCGCAGTGCGTCAGCACGAGCTTGCCCGCGGCGTGCAGTTCGCGGGCCACCCGCTGCAGCCAGGGCGCGATCTCCTCCTGGAAGAACGGCGGCCACGTCAGGTCCTGGTCGTAGTTGGCGCCCCAGAACACGACCTCCGCGCTGCACTTGAGCAGCGCGGCGAGCATCGCCTCATAGAAGGGCTCCAGCCGCCGCGCGAGGAGTTGCAGTTGCTCGCGGCCGTCCTCATAGAGATAGAAGAACTGCTCCATCGGCATCAGCTCGTGCAGGAGCAGGTGCATCGGGGAGGCGGCGATCGGTCCGTTGGCGATGGCCAGGCCGCGGTCGCCGATGCGGCGTTGAAAGGCCGCGTAGGCGTCCGGCGTCGGAATCACGACGAGGTGTTCGAAGAGCTGAGCCACGGCCTCGAGCTCTTCGAGGGTCGGCAGGGCGTAGGACTGCACGAAAGGAATCGAGATGCCGTTGCGCGCCATCTCGCGCGTGAGTTCCAGGTGCAGCACCACGTCGCCGGCCGGGGTGCGTACGCGCGTGTGCAGGTTTTCCGGATCATGGTTGAATTCCACCGGCAGATCCCGCACCTCGATGCGGTAGGGATAATCGGGGTGGTTGTCGAAACCGAGTCCGCGCAGCTGTTGTTCCCGGCGCTCGCGCGGCCGGGTGAAATCGCCCCGCACCGCATGGCAGCCGATGCCGAGGACGTCGGCGATGCCGGCGGTGTCGAGGCCGGCGAACTCCGGCGGCAGCGTCCCGCGCGCCTTTTGCGCGAGGCACCAGAGGTCCATGCGCGGCACCCATGGCAGCTGGTCCACGGGTTCGCCGCGGATGGCTGCGAGCATGCGGGCGCGATGGGTCAGGGCCATGACCTGTGACTACCCGGCCGCACGCAGCCAGACAATCCGTTACACTGCGCGTTTCTTGGCGGGTGCTATCAATCGGAGAGGGAGGGGGAGGAAGAACGCTCAACGTTTATCTTTTAACGCTGAACGCTTACGTACTGATTCCGGAACGTAGCTACGAGCGTGAGCGAGGAGATAGTTTCGCAGATTGCAGATCGGAGATCGAGCAAGCACCACTCGCTCAAGCGGCTCTGGGGAATCCCCGTGGCCTCGGCCGCAGCCAACTGGGTAATCCCCATGGGCTCAAAAAACTCATCGTGCAGAATGATGCCAGGGTGGGTGAGGGAGAGTTTCGGATTCATGTTCGGTTCGGGTTAGTGGTATTCGACGATTGCAACCTGCTCGGCATCTGTGCCGGCCCACGTGAAGCAAATGCGCCCTTGGTCTTTGATGCGGATGGAATGCTGTCCGGCGCGATTGCCCTTCAGGGCCTCGAGCCGGTTGCCCGGCGGGAGACGCCGGGAGCGGGTGCCGTGCCAGAGTTTTTCGGTCTCGAGACCGGCAAAGCTCTTGATCGTCGCCGGAACTTGCGTCGCTACCTCTATCCGACAAACAGATATTATACGGGAAGCGTATAATAATCCGACCCCCGGCCTCACTCACGCAACCCGCCGGAGGGCGATTTATAAGGTCGACCCCGGCTACATCGACGGAGACGTCCGCAGGATTTCTTAATCTGCCCTATCCCTTGATCGCATTCAGGACCATGCCCGGGGTCAGCAGTTCGGGCAGGAGGACGGGGTCGCTCTTGCCGGGGAGCCAGATGACGTTGAAGGGCACGGCGCTGCGCTGGTACTTCGCGAGCTCGGCGGTGATCTTCGGGTCCTTGTTCGTCCAGTCGCCCTTGAGCGCGACGACCTTTTTGTCGGCGAAATACTGCAGGACCTCCGCGGAGGTGAAGACGAGTTTCTTGTTGGCCTGGCAGGTGGCGCACCAGCGGGCGGTGAAATCCACGTAAACCGGACGGCCCTCGGCGCGGTACTTGGCGACCGCCTCCTCGCTCCACTTTTCCCAGTTGATCTCGGTGGGGGCGGGCGGCTGCGGCCAGCCGGCCCACAGGCCCGAGGCGCAGACCAGGGCGCCGGCGATGACGCCGAAGCGCGCGCGGCCGGCAGAGGCGCCGGGGGCGTGCCAGCGGCCGTAGAACCACACGCCCATGGCGACGAGCACGAGGCCGAAGAGTGCCATGAGCATGCCGCCCTC
>JBIJDP010000012.1:0-12329 GCA_044344065.1 Opitutaceae bacterium | reverse complement strand
CGACTGGGTCTGGCCTGTCGGGCAATTGGTTTGTGCATTGCGCCCGCTAATCGGCTTCCGCTTATGTAAGTCGATAACATGACGCGCGCCAAGACCCCCATGACTTTTTCTGCGCCGGTCCGACCCAGTGAACCGGTCTTTCGCGTCCGCGGCCTGACCAAAACCTACGGCGAGGGCGAGGCCGCGGTCCATGCCTTGGAGGAGGTGGACCTCGACTGCCACGCCGGGGAATTCGTCGTCGTGCTCGGCGCCTCCGGCAGTGGCAAGTCCACCCTGCTCAACCTGCTTGGCGGTCTCGATTCGCCCACGCACGGCACGCTTCGTTACCGCGACTGGGATTTGGCCGGGGCCGATGAGGCCGCGCTCACGCAATACCGCCGCAACAGCGTCGGCTTCGTTTTCCAGTTCTACAATCTCATCCCCAGTCTCACCGCCCGGGAAAACGTCGCGCTCATCACCGAGATTGCACCCGACCCGATGTCGCCCGAGGAGGCGCTGCACCTGGTCGGGCTCAGCGCCCGGCTGGATCATTTTCCCGCACAGCTTTCCGGCGGCGAGCAGCAGCGCGTGGCCATTGCCCGCGCCATCGCCAAGCGCCCCGCCGTGCTGATGTGCGACGAGCCGACCGGGGCCCTGGACGTGCACACCGGCATCGTGGTGCTTGAGGCCATCGAGCACATCAACCGCGAGCTCGGTACCCTCACGCTCGTCATCACGCACAACGCCGTCATCGCCGAGATGGCCGACCGCGTGCTCACGCTTTCCGACGGCCGCATCATCCACGAGCGCCGCAATGCGCAGCGCGCCGCGGTCGGCAGCCTTGCCTGGTAGCAGCCCGCCATGAGTCTCCTGGACCTCAAGTTGCTGCGCGACCTGCGCGCCCTGAAGTCGCAGGCCTTCGCCGTCGCCCTCGTCATGGCCTGCGGCCTCGCGATGATGATCATGACGCGCAGCCTCATCCTTTCGCTGGAGGACACGCGTGACGACTATTACCGCGGACATCGTTTTGCGCAGGTGTTCGCCCGGCTCAAGCGCGCCCCGCAGGCGGTGGCCGGGCAACTCGCGGCGATTCCCGGCGTGGCCGCGGTGCAAACCGGCATCGCGCTGCAGGCCACGCTGGACCTGCCCGGCATGGCCGAACCCGCCACCGGGCTTATCCTCTCGCTGCCCGAGAGCGGTGAACTCCAGCTCAACCGGCTCTACCTGCGGGCGGGCCGCATGCTCGTGGGCCGCGCCCCGGCCGGAGAAATCCTCGCCGGCGAGGCCTTCGCGGAAGCCAACCGGCTTAGGCCCGGCTCCGAGATTTCCGCGGTGCTCTACGGGCGGCGCCAGACCTTCCGCATCGCCGGCATCGTCCTCTCGCCGGAATTCGTGTTCGAGGCGCCGCCCGGCGCCGCGCTGCCAAACAACAAGACCTACGGGGTCTTCTGGATGCCCTACAAGGAACTCGCCACCGCGAGCAACCTCGACGGCGCCTTCAATAATATGTCGCTCACCCTCGCCCCGGGTGTCGCCGAGGAGGCCGTCATCGCCGCGGTGGATCGGGTCCTGCGGCCGTACGGCGGACGCGGTGCGTTCGGTCGTGAATCGCACCCGTCGCACACGCGCGTGCGCGACGAGATCAACATTCTGCAGGGACTGTCGGTCGGCTTCCCGCTCGTATTCCTCAGTGTCGCCGCCTTCATGACCCATGCGGTGATGAGCCGCCAGGTCACGCTGCAGCGCGAGCAGATCGCGATGCTCAAGGCCTGCGGATTTTCCAACCGGCAGATCGGCTGGCACTATCTGAAATTCGCGTTCGTGATCGTGTTTGCCGGCATTGTCCTCGGCGTGGTCGGCGGCGTGGCCCTCGGCCACCGGCTGGTCGACATGTACCACCTGTTCTTCCGGTTTCCCGAGTTGGAGTTCCAACTGGCCAAGGGCGTCCTCGTCGCCGCCGCGGTGGTGAGCGGGCTTGCCGCCGTCACCGGCGTGTGGGGCGCGGTGCGGCACGCCGTGCACCTGCCGCCGGCGGAGGCCATGCGGCCGGAACCGCCCGCGAGTTTCCGCCTGGCCCTCATCGAGCGCCTCGGTCTCGGCCGCGCGTTCACCGCCTCGTTCCGCATGGCGCTGCGCAACATCGAGCGCCGGCCGGCGCGAGCCCTGCTCACCACGGTCGCCCTGGCGCTCGCCACGGGAATTCTCGTGGTGCCCAGTTCCTTCCGCGACGGGATCAACCATGTGCTGGATTACCAGTGGGACCTCATCCAGCGGCAGACGGTGTTTGTCTCCCTCATCGAACCCGGACCGGTACGCACCATGGCGGATTTTCGCGCCCTGCCCGGGGTCGTGCTGGCCGAACCCACGCGCGGCGCGCCCGTGGAACTGGTGGCCGGCAATTACTCGCGGCGGCTCGGCCTGATCGGTCTCCCGGCCCGCGCCATGCTGAACCGCATCATCGGCGCCGACGGCCGCCAGCTTATTTTGCCCGCCCGCGGCGTGGTGCTCTCAATCAAGCTCGCCGAGGTTCTGCACGTGCGTCCGGGTGACATGCTGCAAATCCGCGTGCTGGACGGCAAACGCCCCGTGCTCACCGTGCCGGTGGCCGGACTCTCGGAGGATTTCGCCGGCACGGCCGCCTTCATGGAACTCGACACGCTCAACCACCTGCTCGGCGAAGGTGACCGCATTACCGGCGCCTACCTCACAGTGCGCGCCGGCGCTTGGAAGGAATTCCTGCAGGCCACGAAGGAGATTCCCCGCATCGGCAACGTCGTCATCAAGGAGGCGATCCGCGATGGATTCCGCCGGACCACGGCGGAGAGCATCGGCCTGATCCAGAAAATCTACCTCACCTTCGCCACCGTGGTCGCGTTCGGCATCGTCTACAACAGCGCGCGCATCTCGCTCTCGGAACGGCAGCGCGAACTGGCCACGTTGCGCGTGGTCGGTTTCACGCAGGGCGAGGTCGGGGCGGTGTTGATCGGGGAACTGGTCCTGCTCACCCTGCTCGCCATGCCCTTCGGTTTGTTGACCGGCTCGGGTTTGTCCGGCGCCATCCTGCAGACGGTGAATACGGAATTCGTCCGTCTCCCGCTCATCCTGACCCCGGCGAACTTCGCCTTCGCCGTGCTCGTTGTCACCCTCGCCTCCCTCGTCTCCGCCTATCTTGCGTGCCGGCGCCTCAATCAGCTTGATCTCGTCGGCGTCCTGAAGGCCCGCGATTGATTTTCCCATTTCATGAACCCTCCCCCACCCGCTCTCCGCACCGCACCCACGAAAGTCGCGGGCGCCCGCCGCTGGACCCGCCGGCTGCCCTGGATTGGCGGCGGCCTGCTCGCCCTGCTGATCGTGATCGGCCTCTGGCCCAAGCCGCTTCCCGTCGAGACTGCCGCGGTCGCGCGCGGCGAACTCGCCGTCACGGTGGATGAGGAAGGCATGACGCGGGTGAAAAACCACTACGTCATCTCCAGCCCCGTGGCCGGGCAGCTGCAGCGCATCGACTGGAAACCGGGCGCCGTGGTCGAGGCCGGGCGGACGGTGCTCGCCACCCTGGAGACCAAGGGGGCCGACCTGCTCGACGCCCGCGGCGAGGCCCAGGCCCGCGCCCAGGTGCAGGCCGCCACGGCCCGCCGCGAATTCGCCACGGCACAGCGCGAGAGCGCCCGCGCTGCCGCCGCCCTGGCCGTGCAGGAACGCGACCGCCAGCGCACGCTCCGTGCCGCGGGTTCGGTTTCACAACAGGAACTCGATGCGGCTGAAACCCGCGCCGTCGTGGCCAATCAGGATGCGCGGGCCGGCGAATTTGCGCTGCAGGTCGCGGAATTCGAACTCGCGCAGGCGGAGGCCGTGCTGCTCCGCGGCCAGCCGGCCGGCGCGGAGGCCCGCGGCGCACCGCTTGTCATCACTTCACCGGTCAGCGGCCGCGTGTTGCGGGTGTTTCAGGAGAGTGAACGCACGGTGTCGGCCGGTTTCCCGCTCGTGGAAGTGGGCGATCCCGCCGACCTCGAGGCCCGCATCGAAGTGCTGTCGCGCGACGGCGTGGCGATCCGTCCCGGCGCGCGCGTGCAGCTCGAGCAATGGGGCGGCGGCGAACCCCTCGCCGCGCGCGTGCGGCTGGTCGAACCCGCGGCCTTCACCAAGATTTCTGCCCTGGGAGTAGAGGAACAGCGCGTGTATGTGATCGTTGACCTGACCGAGCCGCTGGAGAAACGCCCCACGCTCGGCGACGCCTATCGCGTCGAGGCGCGGATCGTCACCTGGGAGGGCAAGTCCGTGCTCAAGGTTCCCGCGGGTGCACTCTTTCAGCGCGGTGACGGCTGGCAGACCTACGTGGTCGACGGCAGCAAGGCCCGGCGGCGCAACCTCAAGGTCGGCCACAGCAACGGACTCGAGACCGAGGTGTTGGAAGGCCTGCGCGAGGGTGAGCGCGTCATCGTGTATCCCGGCGACAAGATTGCCGACGGCGTGCGCGTGCGCGGCATCAGCGTCGAGTGAGGTGGATTTTTTAACCACGGATCACACGGATGTCACGGATGGCGGGCCGGCATCCGCGGCATCCGTGTGATCCGTGGTTGGCTTGGGCCGTAGGCCGTTGGGCGATCTGATCGGCGGCGGGTTTTATTTTGCCTTCGCGCCGGGGGCGGGTTGCCTGCGGTGAATGGCGCACTACCACGACACCATTGCCGCCCTGGCGACTCCCACCGGCACGTCCGCGCTGGCCGTCCTGCGCATCAGCGGACCTGATACGTCTCGGTTGGCGCAGGAATTATGCGGTGCCGCTCCCCCGCCCCGCCAGGCCGGACGCGCGGACTACCGTGATCGCGCGGGTACGCTGGTGGACGACGTGCTCGTGACTTTTTTCCGCGGGCCGGCCTCCTACACCGGCGAGGACGTCCTGGAAATTTCCTGCCACGGCAATTCCTTCATCGTGCAACGAATCCTGGAGGATCTCCTCGCCCGCGGCTGTCGCGCTGCCCTGCCCGGGGAGTTTACCCAGCGGGCCTTTCTCAACGGCCGCATGGATTTGAGCCAGGCCGAGGCTGTCATGGATCTGATCCATGCACGCAGCGAGCGCGCCCTGACCGCGGCCAATCAACAGTTGCGCGGCGCCCTTGGCCGGTACCTGGGTGAATTGACCGATGGATTGCTGACAGTCCTGGCGCGGATCGAGGCCTATATTGATTTTCCCGAAGAAGACCTGCCGGCCGAGGACCAAAGACAGATCCAAGCCGACCTGCAGCGTCTGATCACCGGCACCAAGCGCCTGCTGGCCACCAGTCACTACGGCGAAGTGCTGCGCGATGGGATGAAGACTGTTATCCTGGGTCGGCCAAATTCAGGCAAAAGCCTGTTACTCAACCGCTTACTTGGAAAAGATCGGGCCTTGGTCAGTGCTGAACCCGGCACAACGCGTGATTACTTGGAGGAACGGATCATCATCGGACCTCACTGCCTGCGTCTCATTGATACGGCCGGTATTAATCCTGCGCCGGCTCCCTTGGAAAAGTTGGGCATGGAAAAGACCATGGAGCGAGTCCAGGAGGCGGACCTGATCCTGCTGGTGATTGATTCAGCCCAGCCCGCCCCACAATTTCCCAAAAATTTCATCCCCTTCCTGGCCCAAGCTAGAACCTTGGTCATTGGCAACAAGTCGGACCTCTCACCGTACGGAAATCTGGCTGAGAACTACGCCGGCTACGAATTGGTCATGGTTTCAGCCCTGACTGGCGATGGGCTGGAGCGTTTGCAGGCGGCGATTGTGCGGCGGGCGGAAGCTTTCTCTGTCCCGCTCGGGGCGGATATCATCGCCATCAATGCCCGGCATGCGGATGCTCTCGGGCGTGCTCAAACCTGCCTGGAATCATCCGTGGAAAAACTGCAGACCCATGAAGCCAGTGAACTGGTTGCCAGTGAGCTCCGGGGAGCATTGGACGCCTTTGGGGAGATCGGCGGCAAGATCGACAATGAACAGATGCTGGACAAATTATTTGCCACTTTCTGTATTGGTAAATAATTGATTGGTAATGTTATAAATGATATTTAATCAACAGCCGTTCGATGTGATTGTGTGCGGCGCCGGCCATGCTGGCGTAGAGGCTGCACTGGCCGCTTCACGGATGGGAGCCTCTACCCTACTCCTCACCGGCAACATCGACACGATTGCCCAGATGAGCTGCAACCCAGCCATCGGCGGCCAGGCCAAGGGCCAGATCGTCCGGGAGATTGATGCGCTCGGCGGCGAGATGGCGATCAACACCGATCTTACCGGCATTCAATTCCGGCTGCTCAACGAATCCAAGGGTCCGGCCGTGCAATCCCCCCGGGCTCAATGCGACAAGAAAGCCTACCAGTTCCGGCTCAAGCACACGCTCGAACTGCAGAATAACCTCCAGATTTTTCAGGCCACTGTCACCGGTCTGGTCTTTCAAGGTGACCGCGTCACTGGCGTGAAAACCAACCTCGATATTGAATTCACCGGCAAGACCGTGGTCGTGACCACCGGCACCTTCCTCCGTGGGTTGATGCATATCGGGCAAAATAAGAATGAAGGTGGCCGATTGGGTGATTTTAGTGCCAAAACGCTTTCGGCCAGTTTTCTGGAGGCCGGGATCGAATTGCAGCGTTTAAAGACCGGCACGCCGCCGCGTCTGCTTGGTCGCAGTTTGGATTTCAGCAAAATGCAGGAACAGAAAGGCGACCCCGAGCCCACGCTCTTTGCCTTTCACGACACCCGCGATCCCGAAGATATGTTCCACGTGGAACACACCGGCGAGCAGCGCTTGGGCTGGATCCCTGGGCAGGCCCAGATTTCCTGCTGGATGACGCATACGACGGCTGAAACCGCCCGCATCGTCCGCGACAACCTCCACAAGTCCGCCATGTACAGCGGCGAGATTGCCGGGATCGGTCCGCGGTATTGCCCGAGTATTGAGGACAAGTTCGTCCGTTTCGCCGACAAGCCGCGGCATCTGCTTTTTCTAGAACCTGAAGGGCGGTCAACCAACGAGTACTATGTAAATGGCCTTTCCACGAGTCTGCCGTTCGATGTCCAGCTCGACATGGTGCACAGCGTGCCCGGACTGGAACATGCCACATTGCTGCGTCCTGCCTATGCGGTCGAATATGATTTCTCGCCACCGACCCAGCTTTATCCGACCTTGGAATCGAAGCGGGTCGAAAATCTTTTTTTTGCCGGCCAGATCAATGGCACCTCCGGATACGAAGAAGCCGCCTGTCAGGGCTTGGTCGCGGGCGTGAATGCCGTCTGCAAGGGCAGGGGAGAGTCCCCCCTGATCGTGGAGCGACACGAGGGTTATATTGGCGTGCTGATCGATGACTTGGTGACGAAGGGCACAAGCGAACCCTATCGCATGTTTACCAGTCGCGCCGAACACCGTTTGCTCTTCAATCACGGCAGCGCCGAGTTGCGCCTGCTGCATCACGCCGAATCTCATAAATTGATTTACAACAATAGATTAAATAGGATTAAAAACAAGCAGGGGAGGGTGCTGCATTGGGTTGAAGTCTTGGAAAAGCAACGCGTGGCCGGCAAGACTTGGGGAGATCATTTGCGCCGCGGCGAAACACCTGAACCGCTTCCGGAAGAGTTTGCCAGAGAGTCCGTCTGTATCCGCGAGGAAGCCCTTTATCGTATCCGCTACCAGGGTTATTTGCAGCGTGAACAGCGTCAGATCGAAAAACTCAGCCACATTGAAAAAATCCGGATCCCCGAATCTCTCGACTATATGTCTGTCAAAGGTTTACGCAAGGAAAGTGCCCTTAAATTGGCCGAATTCAAACCCTACACTCTGGGCCAGGCCAGCCGCATCAGTGGCGTTAACCCTGCGGATATTAGTGTGTTAATGGTGATTATTGAAGCCCAAAGGAGATCATCCTGATCTGACATATGCCCCTCGCCAAGGCCCAAGCCCTCCACGCCGCCCGCTCCGCGGAACTAGACGCGCTCCTGTCGAATCTCTGGCCGGCCTGGCCCAAGACCATCACGCTCGAGATCGGCTGCGGTCACGGTCACTTTTTGACGGCCTATGCCCAGGTTCACCCCAAGGAACATTGCCTGGGGATTGATATTCTGGCGGATCGCATCAAGCGGGCGCAAAAAAAGGCCCAGCGCTCGGGCCTCGCCAATCTCGCCTTCGTGCAAGCCGAAGCCCGTCTGCTGTTAGATGTTCTCCCAAGCACGGTCAGGTTTTCGCGCATATTCGTCCTTTTCCCGGATCCCTGGCCCAAACGCCGGCATCATAAACACCGTCTCTTGCAGGTGGAATTTCTGGACCTGCTGGCAAAAAGGGCAGGGAAGGGCGCCCGCCTGTTTTTCCGGACCGACTACGAACCCTATTTTCAGGAGGCCGTCGCCACCTTGCGGGACCATGCCGCCTGGCAACTGGCCGACGAGGCCTGGCCCTTTGAATTCGAGACGGTTTTCCAGAGCCGGGCCGAAGTCCATCACTCCTGCATCGCCCGGGTGCGCACCCAGCCTCACGACGCCTGACCAAACGGCCGTTTCACCCATCCGGAGCAAATCCCCGGATCGAAAATGATTTACTCCGTTTCAGAGGTTGACGGAGCGCAACGCGTTTGACTACGTCACACCTTTCAAACCCTTCCTTCCTGTCCAGCGCACCATGTCACGGGTCAAAAAACTCGCCCAATTTTTATTGCTCCTCACCGCCGTCTGCCTGCCGGCCTATGCCGCTGGCGGCGAAGGTGCGGGTGTTCCGGCCAGCGCGGCGAAGCTGATAAATCTGGGCCACGGTTGGACCATCACCAATAGCATGATAACCGGTTGGGCGGTGTCGGCCCTGCTGGTGATTCTCGTGCTGCGCCTCGTCGGCAAGCCCCAGATTCTGCCCACGAAGGGCCAGGCGGTTGTGGAATCATTGATCGAAGGCCTGAAGGAGTTGTTTGAACCCATCGTCGGCAAGAAGGCCTTCCCGCTGGCCTTCCCGTTGCTCGTCACCTTTTTCATTTTCATTCTCTTCCACAACTGGATGGGACTGATTCCCGGGGTCGGCACATTCGGATGGGGCCATGAAGTTGACGGCGCCTTCCACATGACGCGGCCGTTCATCCGCCCGCACAATTCCGATTTCAACGGCACAATCGCCCTCGCCCTGATCTCTTTCGGCGCCTGGGCCATCATCGTCTTCAAGATCGCCGGACCCAAGATGATCCTCTGGGATCTCTTCGGCAACAAGGCCGAGAAAAACGAAACCCCCGGCTGGCTCTACCCGATCCTCGCGGTTGTTTTCATCCTCGTCGGTTTCATCGAGGTGTTCTCCATCGGCATCCGCCCCTTTACCCTTTCGGTCCGTCTTTTTGGCAACGTCTTCGGTGGCGAAAACCTGCTCCACGGCACCGGTTTCTTCTTTGTCTTCTACTTCATGGAACTGCTCGTCGGCCTCATCCAGGCCCTCGTGTTCACCCTGCTGAGCGCCGTTTATATCGGGCTCATCTGCAACCATGGTGACGATCACGCCCACGACGACAAGCACGCCGCCGAAACCTCCCACTGAAATTTCCCGTCGGGAGCGTGCCACGCGTGCGCACGGCGGACATCTAACAACACAAAACACCACCATCATGATCACCCTCATCGCTGAACTCCAAGGCAACATCGCCAGCGCGTTTGGTCTGCTCGGCGCCGCCATCGGCGTCGGTCTCATCGGCCAGAAGGCCGCCGAGGCCGTCGGCCGCAATCCCGGCGCTTCCGGCAAGATCCTCGTCCAGGCCATCATCGGTATGGCGCTCGCCGAAGGTCTCGGCATCCTCGCGCTGTTCCTCGCCAAGTAATAGCCCTGAATCACTCAGCGGCGCGACCCCGGTCGCGCCGCCACCCTTTTTCCGCCATGCTGCCTTTATTGCTCGCCTCCGCCGACGCCGCCCACGCGGCCGCCCAGCCCGGGATCATTGAGAAATTCGGTCTCGAGTGGCACTACATCCTCGTCCAGATCATCAGCTTCCTGATCGTCCTGGGCGTGATGTACAAGTTCGGCATCAAGCCGACCATCGCCACGATGGAGGAACGCAACCGCAAGATCGGCGAAGGCCTCAAGCACGCCGAGGAGATGCAGGCCAAGCTCGCCGCCGCCCAGCAGGAAAGCGCCGCCATCATCAAGCAGTCCTCCGTCGAAGCCGCCCGTCTCGTCGAGGAAGCCCGCAAGACCGCCAAGGAATACCTCGACCGGCAGACCCAGGAAGCCGCCCAGAAGGCCGGCGACATGCTCGTGAAGGCGCAGCACGCCATCGAGCTCGAGCAGCGCAAGATGCTCGCCGAGGCCCGCACCGAGATCGCCCGCCTCGTCGTCGTCACCGCCGAACGCGTCCTGACCAAGAAACTGTCCGACGCCGATCGCGCCGCCTACAACGAGGCTGCTGCCAAGGAGCTCACGGTCGTCTGACCCGCCCCGACATGGCCGCCGCCCACCACAAGCAAGCGCAACAACTCGCCCGCCAGCTTTTCAAGCTGAGCCTCGTCAACGGCGCCGTTTCCGCCGGGCAGGTTGCGGGCGTGCTCGCCTATCTGGAAAAACACGTCCCGGCCAATCCGCTCCTCGTGCTCCGGGCCTACCAGCGCTACATCACCGTCGAGCTGGCCCGGAGCCACGCCCGCGTGGAACACGCCGGCCCCGTGGCCGACAGCATCCTCCGGCAACTGGAAGGCGCCCTGTCGCAGAAATACAAGCGGACCGTCACCGCCAGCGCGCACCACGATGCGCGCCTCATCGCCGGATTGCGCGTCCGCATCGGCGACGACGTCTACGAATCCTCCATCGCCGGCCAGTTGGCGAACCTCTCCACCGTTTAATCCTTTCAAAACCCAACCCTGTCCGCCCGCGCCATGAGCACCGTCCTCGAACAAATCGAACAACAGATCGCCAAGCTTTCCAACAAGGCGGTCAAGAAAAACACCGGCACCATCCGCACCGTTGCCGACGGCGTCGCCAAGATCGACGGCCTGTCCGACGTGATGTACAACGAGATGGTCCAGTTCCCCGGTGGCGCCATCGGCATCGCGCTCAACCTTGAAGAGGACGAGGTGGGCTGCGTCGTCCTCGGCGACGTTTCCCTGCTGAAGGAAGGCGACGAAGTTTTCACCACCGGCCGCCTGCTGTCTGTTCCCGTGGGCAAGGTTCTGCTCGGTCGCACGGTTGACGCCCTGGGCAATCCCGTCGACGGCAAGGGCCCCATCGAGGCGAAGGAATTCAATCCCGTCGAAAAGATCGCGCCCGGCATCATCGTCCGCAAATCCGTCTCCCAGCCGCTCTTCACCGGCATCATGGCCATTGATTCCATGATTCCGATCGGCCGCGGCCAGCGCGAACTGATCATCGGCGACCGCGGCACCGGCAAGACCACCATCGCGATCGACACGATCATCAACCAGGCGAAGATCAACAAGGTCGGCCTCGCCAGCGGCGACAAGAACTTCCGCCCCGTCTATTCCATCTACGTCGCGGTCGGCCAGAAGAACTCCAATATCGTCCGCACCATCGCTGCCCTCGAGGCCGCCGGCGCGCTCGAGTACACGGTGATCGTCGCCGCTCCCGCCGCTGATAATGCCGCCAACCAATACCTCGCCCCGTTCTCCGGCGCCGCGATCGGCGAATGGTTCATGGAAAACGGCATGGATGCGCTGATCGTCTATGACGATCTCTCCAAGCACGCCGTCGCCTACCGCCAGATCTCGCTCATCCTGAAGCGCCCCTCCGGCCGCGAAGCCTATCCGGGCGACGTGTTCTACCTCCACTCCCGCCTGCTCGAGCGCGCCGCGCGCCTCGACGGCAAGGGCTCGCTCACCGCGCTGCCCATCATCGAAACCCAGGCCGGCGACGTGTCCGCGTACATTCCGACCAACGTGATCTCGATCACCGACGGCCAGATCTTTCTCGAGACCGATCTCTTCAACCAGGGCATCCGTCCCGCCGTGTCCGTCGGTCTCTCCGTCTCGCGCGTCGGTTCCGCCGCGCAGATCAAGGCCACCAAGCAGGTCGGTGGCAAACTCAAGGGTGAACTCGCCCAGTTCCGCGAACTCGCCGCCTTCGCGCAGTTCGGCTCCGACCTCGACGCCAAGACCAAGGCCCAGCTCGATCGCGGCGGCCGTATCGTCGAACTCTTCAAGCAGCCCGCCTTCAACCCGATCCCGATCGAGCTGCAGGTCGCCGTGCTGTTCGCGATGCAGAAGAGTTTCTTCGACGCCGTCGACACCAAGAAGGTCGTCGCCGCCGCCGCGTCGCTGAAGGACTTCTTCACCGCCCGCAAGGACGCCCTCCTGACCGAAATTCGCAACAAGGCCGCCCTCGACAAGGACCTTGAGGCCAAGCTCCAGA
>JBIJDP010000338.1:0-4065 GCA_044344065.1 Opitutaceae bacterium | reverse complement strand
CCAGACCCGGGGGGATAGTTCGCGCATGCCGCGCTGGAACGGCTCGAGTTTCATCAAGACACTGAAGCGCTTGAGCCCCTCTTCATCCGTCGTGTCGGGAATGGGTCCGTGAATGGCGTCACGATGAGCGGCGCTGAGACGCGGGAGGTAGGCCTTCAGATTGAGCCTGAGCCGGACGCGCAGCCTTTCGGCGTGGCGGTAGGTGGCGGGACGATTGTAGCCGTGGTCCACCCACAGCACCGGGATATCCGGCTGCGCCTGCACGGCGAGGTGCAGGAGTACTGCTTCGTAGGGGCGGAAATTCGTCGAAACCAGGGCGTGGCCGGGCGCTTGGGCGAGGGCCCAGCAGATGATATCGCCTGGTGTGCGGTCGCGGAGGGCGACATTGGCAGCGGCGATTTGGGCAGAAGTCATGAGTCGGAGATGAGAAATCGGAGTTCGGAGATCGAATCAGGCGGCCGGGGCGGCGGGGATCTCGGGCCAGAGGACGCGGGCGGCGAAATCGCCGAAGCGTTCGCCGGTCAGACGTTCGCTTTTCCAGCGCGTGAGGACAGGCCGCAGCTCCGCCTCGATCTCTGCTTCCTTGATCGTCTCCTTGAAGACGCGGTTGAGGCGCGTGCCGGCGGCGTTGCCACCGAGCCAGAGTTGGTAGCGACCGGGGGCTTTGCCGACGAAGGCGATCTCGGCCATGTAGGGCCGGGCGCAGCCGTTGGGGCAGCCGGTGGAACGGATGATGATTTCCTCGCCGCCCAGTCCGAGTTCGCCGCCGAGTTTTTCGATGCGGTCGATCAGGGCCGGGAGCATGCGCTCGGATTCGGCGAGACCGAGTCCACAGGTCGGCAGCGAGGGGCACGCCATCGAGGCGGCGTGCAGGATGGAGGTCTGGTTGTCCACCTTCACGCCGTGGCGGGCGAGGAGGGCGGTGATGCCGGCGCGATCCGCATCGGGAACGTTCGCGAGGATGACGTTCTGGTTGGCTGAGAGACGAAACTCGATGTGCGGAAACGCCTCGGCGACCTGCCGCAGGGCGGTTTTCTGCGAATGACCGGCCACATCCTTGATGCGGCCGGTTTCAACGAAGAGGGTGAGGAAGAGTTTGCCGTCCACCGCGCGGTGCCAGCCGTAGAGGTCACCAGTGGAAGTGAACGCGTAGGGCCGCGCAGGCTCCAACGCCACCCCGGCCCGGCGCCCGACCTCGGCTGCGACCCACGCGGCGCCACGTTCCTCGACGACATACTTGAAACGGGCATGCTTGCGGTTGGTCCGGTCGCCAAAGTCGCGGAAGACGGTGAGCACGGCCTTGGCGACCTCGATGACGTTTTCGGGTTGGATGAAGCCGATGACATCCGCGAGGCGCGGATAGGTCAGCACGTTGCCGTGGCTGCGGCCCATGCCACCGCCGACGGCGACGTTGTAGCCCAGCAGTCGGTCGCCTTCGATCACGGCGATGAAGCCGAGGTCGTTGGTGAAAACATCCATGTCGTTCACCGGGGGAATGACAAAGGAGGCCTTGAACTTTCTCGGCAGGTAGGTGCGGCCGTAGAGCGGGTCGACGAAGTCCTTGTGGGCGGGATCGTCCAGATTCAGCTGCACGCCCTCGATCCAGATGGAATGGTAGGCCTTCGTCTTTGGTGCCAAGGCGAGCGCCATGGCGTGGGCCTGGGCGTAGACCTGCTCGCGGACCTTGCTTGTGGCCGGCGTCGGGGAAGCCGTGACATTGCGATTTACGTCGCCGCAGGCGGCGAGGGTGGAGAGCAGCGATTCGTTGATCTTTTTAACCAGCGGGCCGAGCCCGGACATCAGCACGCCGTGAAACTGGATGCACTGGCGGGTGGTGACGCGCAGGGTCTTGTTGCCGTACGAGGTCGCGAGGTCGTCAAAGGTGATCCATTGCCTTGCCGTCATCACGCCGCCGGGGATCCGGCTGCGGATCATCATCATGAACTTCTTCGCGGTTTTGCGCAGGTCACGGTCGTCCTGCTGGTAGATGCCGTGAAACTTGATGAACTGCTGGTCATCCTCGGAAAAACGGTCGGCCGCCGGGTCGGCGATCGTGGCGGCAATATTGCCCGCGAGGGTGGGGATGGCCGCCTTGATGACCTCGTTGTGGCTGAGCTTGGCTGTGGTGGTTTCGGACATGACAAACTTTTAAGTTGATTAAATAAGTAAATAACTAATGTATGAAGAAACAGGATGAGTAAAGCAGGAAACACAGATTATGACAGGCAAGCGGCCGACGGACGCGTGACGCTCGTCGGGGCGGGTCCTGGCGCGCCGGATTTGCTAACTTTACGTGGGCAAAGGGCTCTGATTGAGGCGGATGTGGTGATCTATGACGATCTGGCCAACGCGGAGTTGCTGGGGTGGTGCCGTCCTGACGCAACCCGGATCTATGTCGGCAAACGGGCCGGCCAGCATTGCATGCCGCAGGCGCAGATTGATGCGCTGATCGTGCGTGAGGCGCTTTTGAATCAGCATGTCGTGCGTCTGAAAGGCGGGGATCCGCTGGTTTTTGGCCGCGGCGGGGAGGAAATGGCGGCGCTGGCGGAGGCCGGAATTCCGTACGCGGTGGTGCCGGGAGTGACCGCGGCGGTGGCGGCGGGGGCGGCGGCGGGGATTCCGCTGACGTTGCGGGGCTCGGCCTCGGCGGTGGTCTTTGTCACCGGGCATGAGTGCGCCGGGAAGAACGACGGCGCGGTGGACTGGACCGCATTGGCGCGGACGGGCGCGACGTTGTGCATTTACATGGGTGTGCGGCGGCTGCCGGAAATCACCCGGGCGCTGAGCGCCGGCGGACTGGACGGGAGCACCCCGGTGGCGGTGGTGGCGAATGCGACGCTGCCGGACCAAAGCGTGCACCTGGCCACGTTGGAAACCGCGGAGCCGCTGAGCGCGGTCCTGGCCGGCCAGCCCGCGCTCATCATTGTCGGCGAGGTTGTGCGCTGGCCGCAACTGGCGCGGGCAGCGATCGGTCAGCAACTGTTGGCAGGGGCATGAGCATGGCCCAGCCAGCCCCGGTCGTGTTGCTGATGGACAACGGCTCCCTCGAGCCGGCGGCGATCATGCGCCTGCGGGCGCTGGCGGACGAGTTGGGCGGGAGATTACACCGTCCGATTCAACCTGTTTCGCTGTTGCACTCCGACCGGGTGCCGGCCGGGCAACTGGGCGGACGCGCCGCGGAGACACTGGAGACTGCACTCCGGCGTCGGTTGGCATCAGGTGAACAAGAATTTGTCGTCCTGCCTTTGTTCATCGGCCCCACGCGGGCGCTCTCGGAATTTCTGCCGGAGATCGTGACTCGGCTGCGTGCTGAGTTTCCAGCCCTGCAGGTGCGGGTGGCGCCGCCCCTGTATGCCGACCCTGACGAGCGGCTGGTGCAAATCCTGGCTGAGCAGGTCATGGCGACCATGGCCGGGACGGGTGCAGAGGCGGCGTCGATCCGCGTGGCCGTGGTGGATCATGGCAGCCCGGTACGCGCAGTGACGGAGGTGCGCAATCACCTGGCCGTCCGACTGGCCCACCGGCTCGAAGGGCAAGTGGCGGCAGTGGCGCCCTGCAGCATGGAGCGGCGACCCGGGGCCGAGTATGATTTCAATGAACCGCTGCTGGCGCACCTGCTGACGACTCCGCAGTGGAAGACCGGCATCGTGATTGTGGCGCATTTATTCCTGTTGCCGGGGCGTCACGCGGGGGCGGGTGGAGACGTTGCCAGCATTTGCCAGGAAGCGGAACGCGCGGCCGGCGGCCGGCTGCGTACGGTGCGCGGCGGTCTGCTGGCGGATCATCCGCTGCTGTTGGAAATTCTCCACGACCGCGCCCGAGCGTTGGGGTTGTAGGCAGCGCTTCCCCCGAGCGCCTGCAAGCAGGCGGCTTACAGGATCGTACCCGGTAGGCCGCGAGCTTGCTCGCGCTCGAGCTGGGTGCGCAGACCAGGCCTTATACCAATAGCCATTAGCTTTTACGCTTCCAAAGCAGGCTTAATGTGTGCAAGAAAAGAGGATGGCCCGCCAATTACCGCCGCTCGGAGAAGAACTGGTGAAGGAAATTGAAGCCGCGTGGGCGCGG
>JBIJDP010000337.1:0-4066 GCA_044344065.1 Opitutaceae bacterium | reverse complement strand
GCAAGAGTTCCCTACAGTCGTGCAAATCAACAACTAAACCATGTCCACCACCGTAGTTAAACCCACGATCATCGCAGAGTACAAAACCCACGAGAAGGATACCGGCTCGTCCGAAGTCCAGATCGCACTGCTGAGCGCCCGGATCAATCACTTGACCGAGCACCTTCGCACGCATCGCAAGGATTTCCACTCCCGCCGCGGCCTTCTCCAGATGGCTTCCCGCCGTCGCAAGTTGCTCGACTACTTGAAGAAGCATGATCTTCCCAAGTACAACGAGCTCCTGCAAAAGCTGAGCCTTCGCCGCTAACCGACTTTGTCACACGGGCGACCCGATCCGCGGGTCGCCCGTTGTCTTTACCGACACTCGCCGCTTCGACCGGGACATTTCCGTTTGCCGCCCAGGCAAACCTCCCCCACCCGGGGGCGCCAAACGGAAATCTCTCGTGTCACGCACGAGGAGACCGAGTGGGTTTGATTATCAACCCTCCACCGCGCCCGCCATTCCGGCGATCGCCGCCTCCGTTCAGGAGGTCCCGAGTCCGTTCAGTCCCGTGTCGCTGGCCGTCCTCGCCCCATCCGAGACACCTATCCGCAATAGCAAATGAAACAGAAACATATCGTCGAAGTGCCCGGTCTGGGCCTCAAGTTCTCCACGGGCACCTTCGCCCAACTCGCCAATGGCGCAGTCAACGTCAACGTCGGCGAGACCAACGTCTTCGTCTCCGCCTGCGTCGCGCAGACCATGCGCCCCGGCCAGGACTTTTTCCCGCTGACCGTTGACTACCGCGACAAGTACGCCGCCGCCGGCCGCTTCCCCGGTGGCTACTTCAAGCGCGAAGGCCGTCCCACCGAGCGCGAGATCCTGATCTCCCGCCTCTGCGACCGCCCCTGCCGCCCGCTCTTCCCCGAGGGCTTCCTCAATGAGGTCCAGATCATCGGCCAGCTCATGTCGGCCGACCTCGTGAACGACTCCGACATCGCCATGGTCAACGGCGCCAGCGCCGCCCTCGCGATCTCCGACATTCCGTGGAACGGCCCGATCGCCGCCGTCCGCGTCGCCCTCATCGATGGCAAGTTCGTGGCCAATCCCACGATCGAGCAGATGTACTCGTCCTCGCTCGACCTGATCTACGTCGGCAACGACAAGGACATGCTGATGATCGAAGGCTCGGCCGACCAGCTGCCCGAGGAGGAATTCGTCAAGGCCCTCGAATTCGGCCACCAGGCCATCCAGCCGATCATCACCGCGATCAAGGAACTCGTTTCTCTGGCCGGCAAGCCGAAGGCCACCTTCGCCCTCGTCGGCGCCACGCCCGAGGCGCGCGCCATCATCGAGCGCGTCGTTCCCGCCCAGCGCATTTCCGAGGCCATCTACGGCCTCGACCGGCCCATCCGTACCGCCAACATCAAGAAGCTCAAGGAGGAGGCCAAGGCCGCCCTCACCGCCGAGCTCGGCGCCGACAAGTTCACCGATGTCGACCTCAACGTCGTCTTCGAGGACCTCCAGTACAAGGCCTACCGCCAGACTGTCCTCGCCAAGGGCGTGCGCTCCGATGGCCGCGGCCAGAAGGACCTGCGTCCGCTGTACGCCGAGGTCGGCGTCCTCCCCCGCGTGCACGGTTCCGCCACCTTCCAACGTGGCGACACCCAGAACATTGCCATCGCCACCCTCGGGCCGACCAAGGAAGCCCAGGACATGGACGGCCTCACCGGCGGTGCGACCTCGAAGTCGTTCATCCTCCATTACAACTTCCCGCCCTTCTCCGTCGGCGAAACCGGCCGTTTCACCGGCCCGGGCCGCCGCGAAATCGGCCACGGCGCCCTCGCCGAGCGTTCGCTTGTCCCGGTGCTCCCGCCCGAGGACGTCTTCCCCTACTCCATCCGCATCGTCTCCGAGATCATGGCCTCCAACGGCTCGACCTCGATGGCCTCGATCTGCGGCGGCTGCCTCGCCCTCATGGACGCCGGCGTGCCGATCACCGCGCCCGTCGCCGGCATCTCCTGCGGTCTCATGACCCAGAACGCCGCCGACGGCTCCATCGAGAAGTGGGTCACGATCACCGACATCCTCGGTGAGGAAGACCACTTCGGTGACATGGACTTCAAGCTCGCCGGCACGACCAAGGGCATCACGGGCTTCCAGCTCGACCTCAAGATCAACGGCCTGCCCTTCGAGATCGCCAAGACCGCGATTTTCCAGGCCCGCGACGCGCGCATCGAGATCCTCAAGGTCATGCTCGCCTCCCTGCCCGCGCCCCGCGCCGACCTCAGCAAGTACGCCCCCCGTATCCAGACGATCCAGATCGATCCCGAAAAGATCGGCCTGCTCATCGGGCCCGGCGGCAAGACGATCCGCCGCATCACCGAGACCACCGGGGCGCAGATCGACATCGCCGAGGACGATTCGGGCAAGGTCTTCATCTACTCGAACAACGGCGAGGCCATGGCCCGCGCCATCCAGGAGATCGACGGCCTCTGCGGCGGCGGCTCCGGCGGTGGCGGTACTCCGATCGAGATCGGCAAGATCTACACCGGCCGCGTCACCGGCGTGAAGGAGTTCGGCTGCTTCGTCGAGTGCACCCCCGGCAAGGAAGGCCTCTGCCACATCAGCGAACTCGCCGACTTCCGCGTGCGCCGCACCGAGGACGTCGTCAAGGAAGGCGACTCCATCACGGTCAAGTGCATCGGCATCGACGAGCGTTCCGGCAAGGTCCGCCTCAGCCGCAAGGCCGCGATGAAGGAACTCGAGGCGCAGAAGCAGCAGGGTGGCGAAGCCGCTCCCGCCGCTCCCGCGCAGTCGTAATCGCGCTCAAGGCACCGATTGATTCTCAAAGCCGCGACCTACGGGTCGCGGCTTTTTTGTGCCAGCAATTTTTTCTCTTTCCTCTTTATCCTTCTCTTTCTCCCGCCGGAGGCGCGCCCCGGAAAATCGTACTCGTTCTCTTTCTCGTTCTCTTTCTCGTTCTCGAACCGATGGACTCGAGAACGAGAACGAGTACGAGAAAGAGAACGATTCCGATCTGCGATCCCTACCCCCTCCCCGACTCAAACCTCCCGCAATCGCGCAATATGATGCGCCGGTACGGCCACGATCGCTCCTGTCTCTGTCTTCAACTTCACCGCCCCTTCGGCATCGATGCCGGAAAACCATCCGCGCGTCGCCGTCAACGTCACCCCGCGCGCCGGCTCGAGTACGACCTCGCGCGGCTCACCCCAGCAGCTTTCCAGCAAAGACGAATAACCTGCCAGCCGCCGACGTCCAAATTCCCGGTGTGCAAACGCCATTGCCTGCAACAATTGCCGGACGAGTGTCACCCGCTCCGGCAACGGCCGGCCTTTGTTGACGTCGGCCAACCGGCCCGCAATCCCCTTCAGCTCTTCATCGTTCGCCCAGGGTGCATTCGTGAGGTTCAAGCCCAGCCCGACCAGCAGCGTGTGCGGCCCGCCCTGCTCAACCAAAATCCCGCCCACCTTGGCCGTTCCCACCATCAGGTCATTCGGCCAGCGCAGGCGCACGTCCCGGAAGCCGGACCGGCGCAGCACGCGTCGCACCGCCCAGCCCACCGCCAGCGCAAATCCGCGCGCCGCAAGGGCGTCGCCGGCATAGGGCAGCACCGCCGTGAGGTAGAGCCCTCCGGCATCGGAGACAAAGGTGCGCGACGCCTGCCCGCGGCCGGCCGTCTGCACATCCGCCCACACGGCCGACCAGGCCGGCAGTTCAAGCGCGAGCCGTTGCGTGGACAAAACCTTTGCGTGATGTTCCAAGCGCCAGACCGACCGGCCATTCCCGGAAAGGGTAGGCTGCCTGCTGGCAGGCGCTGCGGTAGGCAGCCCGCTTGCGGGCGCGGATTGAGCGCGAGCAAGCTCGCGGCCTACCTTATCGGGTTTTGCCGGCACGGCTGGCTTGCACCCTTCCTCAATGCCCCAGCGTGGACAGGAAATACCCCGCCGCGACCGCCGTGCCGATCACGCCGGCCACATTCGGCCCCATCGCGTGCATGAGCAGGTAGTTGTTCTGGTCGTATTTCTGGCCCTCGTTGTGCGAGACGCGCGCCGCCATCGGCAC
>JBIJDP010000336.1:0-4069 GCA_044344065.1 Opitutaceae bacterium | reverse complement strand
CTGCGCGCCGGCGAGCGCCACCATCCGCACGAGGAACTGCCCGCCCGCCGAGTGCCCGATGTAATAGTACGGCAAATCCAAGCGGCCTTCGTCCGTCCGCAGGCGTTCCACAAGCTTGGGCACGAGGGCATAGGTCCACGCCTCCGGCGGTTGGACGTGCCCGTCCTTCATGATGCCGCCCCGCTGATAGGCATCCACCGGGAACCGCGGCTTGTCGAAGTGGGGCGCGACCACGATGGCGCCGCATCGCTCCGCCAGCGTGATGGCGAAATTGCGGTAGTCCTCCGCATTCCGCTGCACGCCGTGAAACACGATGATCAACGGCCCGCCCTGATAGGTCGGCGGCTTGTAAGTGAACACCTCCAGCGGCAGCCCGACGTCCACCGTGACCTGCGCCGGGCCCATGGGCAACGGCGCGGCCGCGGCCGGGACGACGCCGATGAGCAGGCATGCAGTCGCGAGCAAGCTCGCCCCCGCCTGCACGATGGCGGCCAAGGCCCCTGACCATTCGTGCCGCTTCGTGTCCATTCGTGGTTTCAAATTCCGAGGACTTCGCTCAATGCGCCGCGCCGCCGTCGTCGTTGGCAATCGCGGTGATGGCGCGGCCGTAGAACAGCGCATTGAGGAACAGCCGGTTGCCGCCGTACCAGAAGCCGCGGAAGTTCGGGTCGTCGGCGAGGGCCACCACCGCGCCCTTGCCGCTGGGAAGCGCGACGGCCGCGGCGGAGTTGGCGAGGGCCTGCTGGTTCGCGGCCGACACGTAGCCGCTCAGGAGCGGCGTCGCGGTGTAGACGGCCGGGGTCTCATAGGGCGATTTCGCCCGCTTGAGGATCAGCGTGTGCGTGCGGCACAGCGCCAGCTGGCCGCGGCCGAAGCCGAAGCCGAGCGGATGCGTGGGATCGATCAACACCGCCAGGATCGAGCCGGCCACGCGCTTCAGCGCCTCGCGTTCAGCCGCGCTGCCGTAGGGTTGGCGATCGGCGTCCTGCGCCGGCGGGGTTTCGACGGGCTTGATCTCAACCGCCGCCAACTCCTTTTTCGCCGCCCATTGCAAGGCCTTGCCCGATAGCACAAGGGTGCCGCCCTGGCGCACCCAGGTCTTGAGCGCGGCCACGGTGGCATCGCTGACGGTGTCGGCATAGGCGCCGTTGCCGAAGACGATGACGTTGTAGCGCGCGAGGTCGGCGCCACCGAGCTGCGCCACATCGAGGAGCGTGGGCGTCAGCCCCACCCGCTGGTCGAGCACGTGCCACGCCGCCCCGATTTCCTGCGGCTCCACGCCCTGACCCGTGATGAGCGCCACCTTGGGCTGGGCCAGCGGCACGAACGAGGCGCTCCCAAAGTCCACGCCGGCCGGCGTAAGCCCCGTGGCGCAGCCGTAGACCGTGACGGCGTCCTCGCGCACGATGCGGTCGATGATCTCGCGGATCGCCTCGGCCTTGGCGGGCTGCATGCCCACCGGCACCAGGACGGCGCCGGGAGCGAACCTGGCGCGGGTGCCGTCGGCGGCCACCATCTCGATGGGGGCACCGGTCAAGCCCTTCACCGCAATGCCGGCCTGCTGCAGGCGGAGGAGCGCCCGCGGCGCGTGGTAGCCATCCCAGTTGAAGAGATAGGCGTAATCGCTGTGCCCGCCCACCAGCGCGCCCGCCGGAAACGCCGGGGCACCCGTCGCCAGGTCGCCCGCGTCCGGCACCCGCTCCAGCGCGGCGAAGGGCAGATTGTACGCCAGCGGCAGGGTCCACGCCGACACGTCGTAGAAGACATTGTCCTTAAACTCGGTGCGCTGGACGAACACCTCGTTCACCAGTCGGTACTGGGGCTGATCCACGCGGACGACCCATGCCGCCCCGGGTTTGAAGGTGTGGCCGCCCGCAGTGACTTCCGCCGTGAGCGGACGCACCTCGATGTGGTGCCGCGCCAGCAGGTCGCGGAAGGCCCAGGCGCGGGCCGGATCACCGTCGTCGCTGAAGACATAGGCGCGCACTTTGGACTGCGCGGCGAGTTCCGCCGTCGTGCGTGGGAAATCCCGCTGGAGCGCCTGCAGCTCAGGCCGCAGGGCGATTGCCGCCGCGAGGGAACTGAAGGACGTCAGTACCTGGTTGCGAATCGTGAACGGGAAATCCAATCGCCCGTTTTGGGTCTCCTGGGCGTGACCGCGCGAACTCGCCTGCTCAAACAGGATGCCGATGGTGCCGTGCAGGTCGGGATAGGTGGATCCCTTGCCGGGATAAAAGTCGTCGAAATTCTGCTCGCTGAAATAAAACACGCCGCGGCCGTCGAGGGCCTTCTGGTGGAACGCCGCGACCTTGTGCGTGAGGGCAACGACCTGGTCGGGGGAACTGGGGTTGTTCCGATTCGGTGCCCCGGGCTGGAAGAAGTAAGTGTGGTTCGAGCCCATCTCGTGGTGATCGGTGAGCAGGTTCGGACGCCAGCGGTGGAAGAGCCCGGCGCGCGCCTGCGCCTCGGGATGCACCAGCGGCAGCCAGTCGCGGTTCGGGTCGAACCAGTAGTGGTTGAAGCGGCCGCGCGGCCAGGCCTCGTTGTGCTCGCGGTCCGCCGGATCGGCCGACGGCGCGCTGAGCGAACGGTGCTGGTTGAACCACTGGGCGGCCCGGTCGCCGCCGTCGGGATTGCGCTGGGCCTCAATGAGGATCACCGCCTGGCGCAGCGTGGCCTCGATGGCCGGTCCGCGCGCCGCCGCGAGATGATAGGCTACGAGGACCATGGCATTCACGCCGCTGGGCTCGTTGCCGTGGATGCTGTAGCCCAGGTCCACCACGACGGGCATGGACTCCAGGTCCGTCTTGGCTGATTTCGCCGGATCGGACAGGGCCAGGTGCGCGAGCCGGATTTTTTCCAGGTCCCGCAGGTGCTCGGGCGCCGTGATCGTGAGGAGGATGAGGGGCTTGCGCTCGTGGGTGCGGCCGATGATTTCGAACTTCACGCGCTCCGGGGCGGCGGCGGCCACGGCCTGAAGATAGGCGGCCACCTGCTCGCTGTGCAGGTGCCACTCGCCCACCTGCCAGCCGAAGAACTGCGCGGGCGTCGGCACCTTGGGATCATAGGCGGTGCCGGCCGGCAGATAGTAATCGAGCGCCGG
Source organism: Opitutaceae bacterium (assembly GCA_044344065.1). Classification (GTDB taxonomy): domain Bacteria; phylum Verrucomicrobiota; class Verrucomicrobiia; order Opitutales; family Opitutaceae; genus UBA2377. The sequence goes on along the minus strand of JBIJDP010000336.1, from coordinate 966 downwards.
CCCGCCCCGCAGGAAGGAAGCCAGCAGGCAGAGCAGGGCCAGGAACAACGCGGGGGATCGGCGTGTAAGCATGTGCGCAGGAATGGGCGCCTTTGGACTCCGCGCCAAACCCAATTCTTGGGGTAGGTCTACGTAATGCCACCGGACAGCGTAGCGTTGGACAAAAGCCACCAGCCGGCCGACAGAGAGCGAACGCACGGATGGGGTTTGCCTTCCGCCGGCCACCGGCTTAAATTGGCTCACCAAAGAAAGGAGGATCATACGATGAAACCTTCACTCGTGGTTCCTGCGAAGTTGGGCATGGCCGGGGCCGCAGCGCTCTTCGCGTTGCTGGTAGGGTGCAGTGATCCGAAATCGGGCACGGGATTCCGCCTGCCCGACGGCGAAGTCAACGCCGGTCGCGAAGCCTTCGTGCGACTGAACTGTCAGTTGTGCCACACGGTGTCCGGGGAGAAGTTCGCCAACGCCCCCGTGGCCGGCGTGATCGTGGTGCCGCTCGGCGGCGAGGTGGCCCGTGTCAGGACCTACGGCCAGCTGGTGACCTCGATCATCAATCCGCAGCACATTGTCAGCCCCCACTACAAGGGGAAATATACCGACGCCGCGGGCAAGTCGCTCATGCCCGATTACAACCAGAACATGACGGTGAACGAGCTGATCAACCTCGTGGCGTACCTGCAGTCGCGCTACAAGCTGAAGCTGCCCGACCCCGCCTACCCGATGGGCATGTAGAAACGCGCGGGAAATATGCTGCCGGAGCAAGATGGTGTCGCGGGGCCAAGGCTCCGGGAATCCAAGCCATGGACTTATTAACCGCTAATGGGGATGCAGCAATGGCTGCATCCTTCAAGGGGTACGCCGACTGATCGTCGTCGCCAGTTTGCCCTGAGTGCCGGCTAATCACCGGCAATTGCAACGTCTGCGATCAGCAGACCCCTGAAACATAAACCGGAGACGATCAGTCGG